>JBGTFI010000379.1:0-12476 GCA_041747335.1 Phycisphaeraceae bacterium
CGTGGCCGGATGGTGGGCCCGCGCGGCGCTGCTCAACGGCGTCCAGGTCGGCGCGGTGTTCCTCGCCGGATGGCTCTGGGATCCGTGGATGAAGGCCCATCGCCCCTGGTCGATCGACCACTGGCCCGTGACCGCCCAGGCGGCCGTCGGATACCTCGCCATCACCTTCATCTACTACTGGTGGCACCGCTGGCGGCACGAAGTGCCGTTTCTCTGGCGCTGGTTTCACCAGGTCCATCACAGTCCCCAGCGCATCGAGGTCATCACCAGTTTCTACAAGCATCCGTTCGAGATCATCGCCAACTCCGCGCTCTCGAGCGCAGTTCTTTACCTGCTCGTGGGCGTTTCGCCGCAGGCCGCGGCCTACGCCGTGCTGCTCACCGGGATCGCCGAACTTTTCTACCATTGGAACGTCCCCACCCCGCGCTGGTTGGGCTACCTCTTCCAGCGCCCGGAGATGCACTGCGTCCACCACGAACACGGGCACCACACCCAGAACTTCGCGGACCTTCCGCTTTGGGATATCCTCTTCGGAACGTTCAACAACCCCGCGCGGTGGAAGGTCGAGGACGGCAAAGCCTGCGGCCTGGGCCGGGAGGAACACCGACTCTCCGAAATGTTGCGTGGGGTGGACGTGACGGAGCACCCCGCAACACAAGATCGAGAGGCGACACGATGAACGCACGCGAGAACCGCATCAAGACAGTCGCCCTCTGGATCATTCTCCTGGGCGTCGGCGCGGCCCAGATGACATTCGACGCCCTGGGGATGCGCGCGCTTAAGG
Source organism: Phycisphaeraceae bacterium (assembly GCA_041747335.1). GTDB lineage: Bacteria > Planctomycetota > Phycisphaerae > Phycisphaerales > Phycisphaeraceae > JBGTFI01. The sequence continues at coordinate 785 of JBGTFI010000379.1, forward strand.
GCGTGGCGCTGGCGACGGGCATGTCCCCCGCGCCGCGCGTGTTCTCCGCGGCTGAGGGGCTTGAGACTTTCTCTTCGCAATTCGCTCTGGAATGGACCGATGCGCGGGGCGGGCCGCATCGTCTGCCGCTCACCGCGGACATCTACGGAAAGATCACCGGCCCGTACAACCGACGAAACGTCTACGGCGCGGTGCTCTCATACGGGCCGGTGCTGAGCCGAAACGCCCCGGCGATGTTCGAGGCCGTGTCCCGCTACGCCCTGTGCGGTGATCGCCCTTTAATGAAGGAACTGACCGGCGGGACCGACATCGTCGGTCCAGTGCGGGTGATCGTCCAGCCGCTGCCCGGCACGGACACCGGTGACCTTCCGCTTGTCCTGGAGGTCGCGTGCCCCTGATGCCCGTGCATGACAACAACGGCTGGACGGGCGGGCAGTACTCATTCTTCCGCGCGGTGTTCGGCCTCTACCTGCTTGGCCACTTCGCCATGCTCCTGCCCTGGGGCGCGGAGATATGGTCGGATGCGGGGGTGCTGGCGGATGCGTATGCCAGTCCGCTCGCGTACGCCTTTCCCAACGTCCTCACCTGGTTCAGCCCCCCGTGGTTCGTCACCGCCTGGCTCGTGGCCGGGTGCGTATTGTCGGGCCTCTTCATCATCGGGTGGCGCGATCGCCTCGCGGCTGTGGCGCTCTGGTACATCCTCACCACCCTTCTGGGCCGAAACCCGCTGATCCTCAACCCCGCGCTGCCTTACCTCGGTTGGCTGCTGGTCGCGCACGCCTTCCTCCCGAGTGCGCCGTTCGGGTCGTTCGCCGCGCGCGGCCGACCTGATCCCGACGGGGGATGGCGCATGCCGGGGCAGGTCTTCTTCATCGCGTGGATCCTGATGGCGGTCGGATACTCCTACTCCGGGCTGACCAAGCTCATCAGTCCCTCCTGGCTCGACGGCACCGCCGTCATGCACATTCTCAGCAACCCCCTGGCCCGTCCCACGCTGCTGCGCGACGCCATGCTCGCCCTCCCCGAATCCGTGCTGAAGCTGATGACCTGGACCGGCCTGGCGTTTGAGCTTGCCTTCGCTCCGCTGGTCCTCTTTCGCCGGGCGCGGCCGTGGATGTGGATCGGCGGGCTGCTCATGCACGTCACCCTCATGACGCTGCTGGACTTCGCCAATCTCTCGCTTGGCATGGTCATGCTTCACTTGTTCACCTTCAATCCCGCCTGGCTCCCCGCGCGCGTCCATACGTACAAGCAGGATGCCCTCTTCTATGACGGTTACTGCGGGCTTTGCCATCGTTGGGTGCGGTTCATCCTGGCTGAAGACCGCGAGGGAAGGTGCTTTGTTCTCTCGCCCCTTCAGGGGGATAACATCACCCACCGCCTCACCAGAACCCAGCGCGAGTCCCTTCCCGATTCGGTTGTCGTCCTCACCGGCGAGGGTCGGTTGCTCACGCGCTCCGCGGCCGTGCTGCACATCATGGATACGCTCGGCGGCGCATGGCGCATCGCCGCGTGGCTGGGGTCATGGATCCCCAGACCCGTGCGCGACGCGGGCTACGACGCCATCGCGGCCGTGCGCCACAAGCTTTTCAGGAAACCCTCCGCCGCCTGCCCGATGGTGCCCCCGCACCTTCGTGAGCGGTTCGTGTACTGAAGATGACGATCGCGCCGGACGCCCGCGACCCGACCAAGCCGACTCCCGCTCCCCGCGACGCTCACCCTCCCGCCCCAGGGCCCCAGCCCGCGGCCTTCCACAGCTCGGCCGTGATCGGGTTCACCGGCAGCTTGATCCGACCCCGATGTCCTCCGTGCGAAAAAATCTTCGCCACCGCCTTGTCCGCCAGCAGCCGCGCCAGCTCCGCCGGGGCGCCTTCGGGCAAAACCAGCTCATGCCGGCAACCATCTTTGGCGTTGCAACGACAGAACACCACCCCCACGATGCGATCCCCCTCCCGCGCCGCGATGTTCAGCCCCGGCGCATCGCGCAGACACCGCACGAACGTGTGGGGTGTGCGCATCTCCGGCGGCAACTGCCCGGCCTCCTGACAGAGTGCCGCCACGGCCTCAAAATCATGTGCCCGAAGCTCACTGACATCGATCGCCATGCATTTCTCCCCGACGGCTTGCGGACCTACGACGCCGACAGGCCGACCCCCGGACGATCGGTCGCTCGAACGCGGCGTTGAAGGCGAACCGGGCGGAATGGCGAAGAAGAGGGTGGGGATGTAGGGTTTGCGAGGTTCCTGAGGGAATCCCCCCCTTCGTCACCCCTCGCGATTCTGCTACGATTCCCGCCTCCGCCGGGCAGTCGTTACCCACCAAGGATCGATCCATGACCATCACCGAGACCCTCCGCGCCAAGTCCTCCTTCGACAGCTCCCTCGGCCGGCGCACGATCTACCGCCTCGATGCCCTCAACCAGCTCGACGGACAGAAGCTCGCCCGGATGCCTTACTGCATTAAAGTGCTGCTGGAAAGCTGTTTACGCAACTGCGACGGGTACATCGTCACCGACGCCGCCGTCAAGGCGCTGGCGCGGTACGACGCCCGCAAGGTCGAGCAAGAGGAGATCCCCTTCATGCCCGGGCGGGTGGTGCTGCAGGATTTCACCGGCGTTCCGGCGGTCGTCGACCTCGCCGCCATGCGCGCCGCCATCGTCCGCATGACAGGCCAGCCCGCCAGCGCCACCAAGGTCAATCCCTTGGTCCCCTGCGATCTCGTGATCGACCACTCCGTGCAGGTCGATGCCTTCGCCTCCGGCATGGCGCTGACCATCAATTCCCAGAAGGAGTTCGAGCGTAACAACGAACGCTACGAGTTCCTCAAGTGGGGACAGCAGGCCTTTGACAACTTCCGCGTGGTGCCCCCGGCCACGGGGATCGTCCACCAGGTCAACCTCGAATACCTCGCCAAGGTCGTCTGGGACGACGGGAAGACGCTCTACCCCGATTCGCTCGTGGGCACGGACAGCCACACCACCATGATCAACGGCCTGGGCGTGGTCGGCTGGGGCGTGGGCGGCATCGAGGCCGAGGCCGTCATGCTCGGTCAGCCGATCTACATGCTCATCCCCGAAGTCGTCGGCTTCCGCCTCACCGGCAAGCTCCCCGAAGGCGCGACGGCCACGGACCTGGTCCTGCGCGTCACGGAGATGTTGCGCAGGCACGGCGTGGTCAACAAGTTCGTCGAGTTCTACGGGCCGGGCCTTGCGAACATGCCCCTTGCCAACCGCGCCACCATCGCCAACATGGCACCCGAGTATGGCGCGACGATCGGTTTCTTCCCCGTCGACGAGCAGACGCTAAGGTACATGCGACTCACCGGGCGAGATGAGAAGCTCATCGCGGCCGTCGAGGAGTACTGCAAGGTCCAGGGGCTGTGGCGCGATGAATCACGCGAGGTCGATTACACCGACGTGCTGGAGCTGGACCTTGCGACTGTCGAGCCGTCGCTGGCCGGTCCCAAACGCCCGCAGGACCGCGTCTCGCTCGCGGCCATGAAGGACCAGTGGCGGCAGGATCTCTCGATCACCTACGGCAAGAACGGCAGGACCGCCCAGGCCACCGTCGAGGAGTTCTCCAATGAAGGTGGGCAGTCTGCGACCGCCACGGCGGCGACGGAGGCCGCCACGGCCGTCCTCGAAGCCGAACCTGATCCGGGCGCCGCCGGTGTCGAGGTCATTCTTGAGAACGACCGCTTCAAGCTCCACCACGGCGCGGTCGTCATCGCCGCGATCACCTCCTGCACCAACACCTCCAACCCGGAAGTCATGATCGCCGCCGGCTTGGTCGCGCGCAAGGCCAAAGCGCTCGGCCTGACCCGCAAACCATGGGTCAAGACCTCCCTCGCCCCCGGCAGCAAGGTCGTCACCGAGTATTACGACAAGTCAAAGCTCAGCGAAGACCTCGACGCCCTGGGCTTCAACCTCGTCGGCTACGGCTGCACCACCTGCATCGGCAACTCCGGGCCGCTCCCCCCCGAAATCTCCAAAGCCATCAACGACCACGACCTCGTCGCCGCCTCGGTCCTTTCGGGCAACCGCAACTTCGAAGGCCGGGTGAACCCCGATGTCAAAGCAAACTACCTCGCATCGCCGCCGCTGGTCGTCGCCTACGCCATCGCCGGCACGGTGGACATCGACCTGGCGAACGAACCCATCGCCCGCACGCCGCAGGGCCGGGAGGTCTACCTCAAGGACCTCTGGCCGACGCAGCACGAGATCCACGCGATCATCGAAAGCTGCGTCACCCGCGAGCAGTTCACCGAGCAGTACGCCGATGTCTTCCAAGGCTCGGCTGAATGGCAGGCCATCGACGCCCCCACCGGCGCGCTCTACGAATGGAGCGAGGCAAGCACCTACATCCAGGAGCCGCCCTTCTTCGTGGACCTGGCGCCCGCACCTCAGCCGATCGCGCCCATCCGCGCCGCGCGCGTCCTGTGCAAGCTCGGCGACAGTGTGACGACGGACCACATCTCCCCCGCAGGTTCGATCAAGAAGGATTCCCCCGCCGGGCGCTATCTCACGGAAGAGGGCGTGCCCGTCTCCATGTTCAACAGCTACGGCTCGCGCCGCGGCAACGATCGCGTGATGACCCGCGGCACCTTCGCCAACATCCGCGTGCGCAACCAGCTCGCCCCCGGGACCGAGGGCGGTTACACCACGGACTTCACGATTCACCAGACGCTTCAGGGCAGGGACGGCAAGCCGTCGTTCATCTACGACGCGGCGATGAACTACAAGGCCAAAGGCATTGCCCTGATCGTCCTGGCCGGAAAGGACTACGGCATGGGTTCCTCGCGCGACTGGGCCGCCAAGGGCGCTTTCCTCCTGGGCGTCCAGGCCGTGATCGCCGAGAGCTTCGAGCGCATCCACCGCTCGAACCTCATCGGCATGGGCGTTCTGCCCCTGTGCTATCTGGAGGGCCAGACCGCGCAGTTCCTGGGCCTTGACGGTACGGAAACCTTCAACATCGCCGTGGATGACCACGTTCAGCCAAGGCAGTACCTCACCGTCACCGCGACGAGGGCCGATGGGAAGAAGGTCGAGTTCAAGACGATCTGCCGCATCGACACGCCGGTGGAAGTGGAGTACTACCGCAACGGCGGGATTCTCCACACGGTGCTGAGGAAGATGGCAAAGTAGATCCGGCTGTGCCGGACAAAGAGGCTGACAAGCCCACCTCAACTCGCTGGCTACCTCGCTCGCACCGTTTTTGTTGCTTCCTCTCCCCTTCCCCTGACCGAGCTCACATCCCCACATCGTTTCCACTCAACCCGGCTTCCGTGGCTGTCGATGATCGGCTACAGCCATGTCGAATCCACGCCACATGCGGCCTGCAGACGACACCGGAGCGTCCGGGAACGCCCCGGTCTGGTCGGGCGATCGCGTGAGGCATGAGTTATCGAACCTGCTCGATGGCTCCCTGCGACACCTTTCACTGGCGATCCGCCAGTTGGGGGACGCAACCTCCGCCGCGTCGGCCGCGGATGCCTCCCGTGCGATGCATCGCCTGGAACTGGTGCGGCTGTCGCTCGAGAAAATGGCCGGGATGCTTCCGGGCGATGGTCCAGCTTTCGCCGCCGAGTCCTCCCTCGGTCAGATGATGGACGATCTCACCGCCTGGTTTACCCCCATCGCCGCCCAGCGCGGCATCACGATCGAGATGGAGATTCACCCGGACGTGGCCGGACTTCCCTGCGCGGCCATCGAACCGATCCTCCGCAACGCGCTCCGCAACAGCCTCGAAGCGATCGCGGAATCGTCAAATCGTCACGGGATGATCCGCATCGTCGCGCGGCGTGACGAGGCGCGCTTGCGCATTGAAGTGACCGATAACGGGCCGGGCGTCGATCCGGTGCTCCTTGATGAGCGCGGCGCGTTCCGCTTCGGACGCTCAACGCGGGGTGAGGGCCGCGGCCTGGGCCTGGCGCTCAGCGCCGACCTGGCCGCGAACCTCGGCGGAACGATCGCTCTGACCAACGTTCCGCAAGGGGGCGCGCGGCTGACGATCGATCTTCCGCTTCCAGAATCCGTAACGCGGCGACGAAGCGCCTGACTCGCTACTCCCCCCCGGAAGTAACCCCGAAATGCCCGCGAAACCGCGTATTCTCGTGGCCGATGACGATCCGATCGTCGCCGAGAGCCTGGCGGACTTCCTCGAACTCGAAGGCTACATCACCATGATGGCCGGCGACGGCGACCAGGCGATGACCCTCCTGAGCGATGTCGGCCTGTCCATGGACGCTTCCGGGGGCGAGGAGCGCGCGCCGTTCGGGCTGGTCGTCGCGGACATGAACATGCCGCGCTGCGACGGCATGGAACTCCTGCGCCGCGTGCGCAAGAACCATCCTTCGGTGGCCGTCATCATAATCACCGGTTACGGGAAGATCGAGACGGCCGTCGAATCCCTCAAGCTCGGCGCGGTGGACTACCTCACCAAGCCCGTCGTCGATGACGAGCTGCGCGTGGCCGTCAGCAAGGCCCTTCAGCAGCACACCCTGCTCGCGGAGAACCAGTCGCTGCGCTCCCAGCTCGCCCAGAAGCACGGGCTGGGGAGCATGATCGGAACCGACCGGCAGATGCAGCGCATCTATGACCTGGTCGAAGCCGTCGCCCCCGGACGCACCACCGTCGTCGTTCACGGCGAAAGCGGCACCGGCAAGTCGATGATCGCCCGCGCGATCCATTCGCTGAGCGACCGCGCCGCCGGGCCGTTCGTCACCTTTTCCTGCGGGTCGATCCCCGAAACACTGCTCGAAAGCGAGCTGTTCGGTCACGTCAAGGGTTCTTTCACCGGGGCCGACGCCGACAAGCCCGGACGCATTCTCGCCGCCGATGGCGGAACCCTCTTCATCGACGAGATCAACTCCGCCACCCCGGCCCTCCAGCTCAAGCTCCTGCGCGTCCTTCAGGAAAAGCAGTTCGAACCCATCGGTTCGACGAAGACCGTCAGCGTGGATGTCCGCTTCGTGCTCGCGACGAACCAGTCGCTGCGGGATCTGGTCGAGCAGGGGCTGTTCCGAGAGGATCTTTACTACCGCATCAACGTCGTGAACATCAACCTCCCGCCCCTGCGCGACCGCCCCGGCGACATTCCCCTCCTGGCCGCCCACTTCCTCGACAAGTTCATCAAGGAATCCGGCAAGCAGCGCCACCTGACGGATGAAGCGCTCTCGGCCCTTGCCCGCTACCACTGGCCCGGCAACGTCCGCGAGCTAGAGAACGCCCTCGAGCGTGCGGTCGTCCTCAGCCGCCAACCGGGCATCCTCGCCGATGACCTCCCCGAAACGCTCCGTGAAGACCGCCCGCCATCCCGCTCGGCGGGAACCACCGGGGCCGTCGTTTCCCCGGGCGCCGTTGTCGTCCCCGCGCTAGCGGGCGGGTGGAAGCCCACGCCCCTCGTCGAGGCGATGCTCGAACCCGAACGGCAGATCATCCTCGCCGCCCTCCAGGCCAACGCCTGGAACCGCCAGGAGACCGCCCGGCAGCTCAATATCAACCGAACCACGCTCTACAAGAAGCTCAAGCAGTTGGGGATCGACGGGCCGCGGTAGGGGGGGAGTCGCGTGTCGGGGAGTCGTGGTGACTGGTGTCGGGGACTCGCGGAGTGGGATGATGGGGGACAGGTAGTTCTGCGTTCCGGCGCGTTTTTTATTACTATCTTCGACGCTCTCCGACACGCTGACACGCGACACCCAGACACCTGACCATCCCTTACCCATGCCCCAGACCGAAAAGCGCAGTTACCGTGACACGCTGAACCTGCCCAAGACCGCCTTCCCCATGAAGGCGAACCTGGTGCAGAATGAGCCGGCGAGCATGAAGCGCTGGGCGGCGGAGAATCTCTACGCCAAGCTGCGCGAGCTTGGGGCGGGGCGCAATCGCTATGTCTTCCACGACGGGCCGCCCTACGCCAACGGGTCGATCCACCTGGGGCACCTGCTCAACAAGGTGCTCAAGGACATCGTGGTGCGCTCGCGGACGATGGCCGGGTTCGATGTTCCCTACATTCCCGGATGGGACTGCCACGGCCTGCCCATCGAACACAAGGTGATGCAGGAACTCGGCGACAAGGCCCGCGACATGCAGCCGATCCAGATCCGCCGCAAGTGCAAGGCCTACGCGGAAAAATTCGTCAAGCTCCAGGCCGGTCAGATGCAAAGGTTGCTCACGCTGGCGGATTACGACAACCCCTACCTGACGATGGCCCCGGAATATGAGCGGGCGGTGCTGGAGGTCTTCGCGAAGCTGGTGGAAAAGGGCCTGGTCTATCGCCAGCTCAAGCCGGTCCACTGGTCGATCGCCAACCAGACGGCCCTGGCCGAGGCGGAACTGGAGTACGAGGATCGGGAGGATGTGAGTGTTTATGTCCGCTTTCCGCTGCACCAGCTTTCCGGTTACAGCGACACACGCCATGAACCGCTGCTTCCTCGCGCGGACCTTCTGATCTGGACCACGACACCATGGACATTGCCGGCCAATCTGGCCGTGGCGGTTCATCCCACCGCCGAGTACGGGGTTTACAGAACGGAGAAACGCGCCCTTATTATCGCCGTTGAACTTGCACAGAAGGTGTTGGCGCTGATCGGAGAGTCACCGGGTGATCCAGTTCGCGTGATCCGTGGTGACCACATGCAGCGTTGGAGTTATAGCCATCCCTTCCTCAACGATGGCAGAGATCGCCGCGTCGTCACCGCCGATTACGTCACCCTCGAGGACGGCACCGGCCTGGTCCACACCGCTCCCGGCCACGGAACGGAGGACTACCAGACCGGCCTGCGCGAAAACCTCGACATCTACTGCCCCGTCGGGGAGGATGGGCGCTTCGACGAAACCGTGCCCGACTGGCTGCGCGACCGAAGCGTCTGGGAAGCCAACGACCTCGTCATTGAGAAGCTTCGCGCAAGCGGCCACCTCTTCCACGCCCACAAATTCACCCACAGCTACCCGCACGACTGGCGCTCCAAGACGCCGGTGATCTTCCGGGCGACGGAGCAGTGGTTCGTGGCGGTGGATCGGGAGATCCCGGACGAATCCGGCCACTCCGGCCCAACGCTGCGCAAGGCGGCGATGGCCCAAATCGAGTCGAACGTCACCTTCCACCCCGCGTGGGGGCGCAACCGGATGCGCGGGATGCTCGAATCGCGCCCGGACTGGTGCGTGAGCAGGCAGCGCGCGTGGGGGTTGCCGATTCCTGCATTCTTACCACCCGAGGGTGTCGAGGGTGAGCCGCTGCTGACGGCTGCGAGTGTGCGGGCCGTGGCCGAGTGCTTCGGCAGGCACGGCTCCGACGCATGGTTCGTGGCCGAGCCGCACCAGCTTCTCGAAAGCTACGACCCCGCGAGCGATCCCGATGCGCCGGCGTGGTTGCGGGAGATGGACCTGTCCCAGGGATTGCAATCCGCAGCCCTCCGCAAAGCCCATGACATCTTCGATGTCTGGTTTGAGTCCGGCTCGTCGTGGAGCGCGGCCCTCGAGCGCATGCAGGGGGATTACCCGGCCGACCTGTACCTCGAAGGGTCGGACCAGCACCGCGGGTGGTTCCAGCTTTCGCTGCTCCCGGCCGTCGCCGTGACGGGGCGCGCCCCCTTCCGCGAAGTCCTCACCCACGGGTTCATGGTGGACAAGGACGGGAAGAAAATGTCCAAGAGCCTGGGCAACGCGCTCGAGGTCGAGGAGCTTTTCAAGGATTTCGGCGCCGATGTCTGCCGCTGGTGGGTCTTCTCCCTGAACACGGAGAACGACATCAAGGTGGACCTCTCCTTCTTCAAGGTCGCGGGCGAGGAATACCGCAAGGTCCGCAACACGATCCGCTTTTTGCTCAGCAACCTCAGCGACTTCGACCCGGCCAAGGACGCCCACACGTTCACCGAGGCCGATGCAATGAGCCCGGACGCCTGGGCGCTGGGGGAGCTCAACGCGGTGGTCGAAAAAGTGCGCAGCGCGTTCGAGAACTTCACCTACCGCAAAGCGCACGAGGCCATTTTCAACTTCTGCAACGAGACGCTCTCGGCCGTCTACCTCGTGGCCGTGAAAGACCGCCTCTACTGCGACCCCCCCGCCCCCGCCCCCGGAAGTGGAAGTTCGCGCCGGCAAAGAACGCAGACCGCCATCCACAACATCGCCGATGCGCTCATTCGCACGCTCGCGCCGGTGCTGCCGCACACGGCGGATGAAGCCTGGCGCGCCCTCCACGGCGATGCCGCCGCAAGCGTTCACCTGGTACTTCTGCCGGAAAGGATCAACGTCGCCGTTTCACCGAAGTGGCAGAGCGTGATCGCCTGGCGCGAGCGGGCGATGAAGACGATCGAGGAGGCGCTCAAGCAGCTCGGCGGCGAGTCGAGTAAGGCCGACCCGCTCGCCTGCGGCTTGAAGATCACCGGCGGCGACGCGTACGAGGGGTTCGACACGACGGATCTGGCGGACCTCTTCGGCATCAGCAAGGTGGAGTGGATCCCTGGTTCCGGGGGCGGAGCAGGGGAGGAACCGGTGTTCGAGGTGCTGGACCTGCGCGATCAGCCGCGGTGCGAGCGCTCCTGGAAGCGCGACGGAACCGTCAAACTCCGCTCCGATGGTGGCATGCTCAGCGACCGCGATGCCGCGGCCCTGGGGTTGAGGTGAGCCGCTGCACCAGGCTCGAGTGACCTTCCTCTACCACGCCGCGCCGCGAAGATCGATTCGACCCATCGGCCACCCCGATCTCCCACCCGGGTACACCATCGCCACGTCGTCCCACATCGGATGAGTCGGGTGGGATTCACAATAGTCCGCGGCCATCGAGTTGATGATTTCGTTATCGATCACCCGCGCGCCGAGTTTCTCATAAAACTGCTTGACGGCGTGCGACGTCTGGAAGAGCGACCACTCGAACACGCCCTGATCGACCAGGTCAAACACCGCTCGAACGACCCGCTTGCCCAACCCCTCCCCGCGATGCTCCGGCGCAGCCGCCACGGCCGCCAATCCCGCGACGGTCAGCGGGCCGCGAGAAGTCTCGATCGTCCGCGGAAGCGTCGTGGCGCGGGCGATGATGCGGTCGCTGAGCCGGATGACGAAGAGGCGCGGCCGCTGATCTTCCGATCCATCGCGAATCTCCGCAAGCGCCCGCACCCGCGCCATCAGTTCCTCAACCGTTCTGCCCGGTTTCGGCCAGACGCGATGGTGCAGCTCCGCCAGCCGACGCACGTCCGGCTCGGTCAGCGCGTCCGCCCAGAGGCATTCCACGGCATGATCCGTCATGGCGAGGGTGGATGGTACGCGATCGGGCATCATCTTTACCGTCATCGGTGAGCGGTTTGCCAATCTTCGTAGAATCGCGGCGATATGGCGGAAACCGCGTCACGGGAGCCTCGGCCGATCGTCATTATCGGACCCACCGCCGGTGGAAAATCCGCCCTGGCGGTCGCGCTGGCCGAGCGTCGTGGAGGGGAGGTCATTAACGCCGATTCCGTGCAGGTCTACCGCCACCTTAGCGCCGGAACTGCCAAGCCCACGCCCGACCAGCGCCGCCGCGTTCCCCATCACCTGATCGACATCGCCGACCCCACCGAACGATTCACCGTGGCGGATTGGCTGGCGCGGGCAGAGGCACTTCTGGCTGAACTTCAGGCGCAAGGCATCCAGCCGATCGTGGTGGGTGGGACGAACCTCTACCTCAAGGCCTTGCTTGAGGGCATGTTTGAGACTGTCGAC
>JBGTFI010000380.1:0-5204 GCA_041747335.1 Phycisphaeraceae bacterium
CGATCAACGAGCAGGAGCGCGCGGGCGCGGCGTTGACGCCGGAGTTCATCAACATCAAGCTCGACCGTCAGCAGACGCTCGCCAACGCGGAAGTCGCGGAGATCAGCGCGCTGACGAACTACCACACGGCTGTGGCGCAGATGTACAACGCGATGGGGACGATCCTGGAGCGGAACAACGTGGACGTGGAATCGCAGTCGGCGGAGATCGCGCGTCGCAGGTGAGGCGATGCCCGCGAGGCGGCCGTTCGAGGGCTGCCGGGGCCTTCTGAAACGTTGGCACCTTCCCAGACAGGGCGAGTCGCAGGGCGGCAAGTCTCCCTTGTGGTCTACCGGTTCGCGGGCTGCTACGCTTAGGTGATTCAGGCCGGGCGCCCGTAGCTCAGTAGGATAGAGCGACGGTTTCCTAAACCGTAGGTCGCAGGTTCGAATCCTGCCGGGCGCGTTGGGGGATCAGGCAGGTGTGCTCAGAGACTGGCGAAGGGTGGCGTAGAAACGCGCAATCCTCTCATCCCAGACTACGTCACTGGCGCGAAGCTCACGGCTCAAGCGCAGCCCCTCCATGGACCGGCAGCGGCTGAGCGCCACGTAGGTCTGCCCGGGGGCGAAGACGCCGCGGCCGAGGTCCACCAGCACGTGATCAAGGGTCTGGCCCTGGCCCTTGTGGATGGTCACCGCCCAGGCGAGGGTGAGCGGCAGTTGGCGATAAGCGCCGATGGTTTCGGTGATGACCTTGCCGCGGGCCGCATCGTAACGGTATTCGTGGCGCTCCCAGGTCGCGGGTGGGACTTCGTATACGGCCTCGACGCCTTCGTGATCGACGCGGACGTGGGCTTCACCGGGAGCGAGCATTTCGATGACGCCGACAGTGCCGTTGACCCAGCGTTTCTGTTGGTCGTTTTTTGTGAACATGACACGAGCGCCGGGCTTGAGACGCAGACGCATGGGGGCGGGGAGGTCGCGTTCGAGTTGTTCGGGGGAGAGCTCGCTTGCGTCGCGCGAGCCGAGGAATCGGCCGGTGATTTCCCCGAGGTAGGCTGTACCCCGGCTGGGCAGCTCGTCGAGGCGCTGATCGTTGATCATGGCGGCGCGGTCGCGGCGGGGGGTGAGGGTCATCCAGTCGGAGGGATCGAGGGATTCGTCGAAGCAGACAGCGGAGAGTCGGGCGATGGCGTGATCGAGGTCGTTCCCCTCGCGGATGGCGTTGAGCAGTTCGAGGAAGCGATCATCGCTCTGGCGGAAAACGCGGGTCAACTCGACGGCGGCCATGCCGGTATCCGCCAGGCAGTGGGCGCTGAAGAAGAACGGAGAGTGGTAATCACGGGCAAAGAGCAAGGATTCCTCGTGCGATTTGACCACGGGGGGAAGCTGGAAGAGGTCGCCGACGACGACGAGGGAGATACCGCCGAAAGGGAGTGTGGGGTCCGGGCCGTTGATGCGCAGGAAGCGGTCCATGCCGTCAAGGAGGTCGGCGCGGACCATGGAGATTTCATCGACGACGATGAGGTCCAGGTGCTGATAGACCGCGCGGTGGCGTATGCGTTTGATGGCGTCGAGGTCGACCGGCTGGGGCGGCAGGCGACAGAAGGCGTGGAGGGTCTGTCCGCCGGCCTTGAGCGCCGCCATGCCCGTGGGGGCAAGGACGGCGAGATTTCCCTCGAAGCGCTCGCGGAGCATGTGGATGAAGGTGGTCTTGCCGGTGCCCGCCCGGCCGGTGACGAAGATCAGCGGCAGCCGGGCGCGAATGAGCGAGAAGACACGCTCGAACTCGGGGGTGATGTCGATGTCAGAGCTGCCGGAGGTGTAGACGGCAGGTGAAGGGGGTGGGGCGTGGCGTGTCGCGGCCTGGTCCAATTCGCCGACGGGGACGATGGGGACGTGACCGACGCCGGGGATGTGGAGGCTGGTGAAGGGGAGAGGGTCGGTCATACTGAAAAGGATAGTGCGGACACAGCGAGGTCGCCCGTTCCGCGCGGGAAAGGCTGAATCCATCCCCTGCACGATGGCACGGAAGAGTATGATAGGCGTATGCGGGGGCCACGCGGGGAGCACCTCAGGCTGGATCTGGTGACCATGCTCAAACCCAACGATATCGCGCCTGACTTCAGCCTGACCGCCGCGCAGGGGCATCAGGTGACGCTGCGGCAACTGCTGGAGGCCGGGCCGGTGGTGATCTACTTCTATCCTTCGGACTTCACCCCGGTCTGCACGAAGCAGGCGTGCATGTTCCGGGATGCGTTCGACGGTCTTCGGCGCGCGGGCGTGCAGGTGGTGGGGATCAGTTCGCAGTCGGCGTCTACGCACGAGAAGTTCCGCGCAAAGCACGAATTGCCGTTCGATCTTCTGAGCGATGCGGGGCGGAAGGTGGCGCGGGCGTACGGCGCGACCTCGCTGCTGGGGCTGATTCCGCGGCGGATCAGTTACCTGGTGGACAGGGATCGCAAGATCGTGGACGCGGCGGGCGGGGACTTCGGTCTGGATTCTCACCGCTATTTCATTGATCGGGTGGTGGCGTGGCGTCGCGCGGCGGAGCGGAAAGAGAAGCTGGCGCGCGGTTCAGGGCGTTAGCAGGACTCATTCCGCGAGGCGGGAACGAGCCTTGATGCCGGATGGGGTTTCGGGGCCGAGGCGCTGGGCGTTTTGCCACATTCGGCGCGCTTCCTGGGGGTTGTTTTCTGACCATTGGGCTTCACCGGCGTAAAGGAACGCCGCGGCGGCGACACCGGCGTCGATCTGGCCGGACTCGAGCGCTCCTTCCACGCGCTGTGCGGCCCAGTGCAGGTCGGCTGCCGCCTGATCGCGACGCTCGAATCCATCGGGCAGGTGCCAGGCTGCGATGGCCCGCACGACGCGGACCTCCACGTCCTCCTCGGCTGCGGTGACAGCCTGGTCCAGGAGCTCCAGTCCGCGCCCGGCCAGGCGACCTTTCGTGCCGGGGAACCAGGCGAGTCTGCTCTCGAGAAGCCACGCGCTGCCGAGCCAAGCGAGGGCAAGGGGGTCGTCGGGGCGCTCCGCGAGGAGTGCCTCAAGCATCTCTCTGGACGATTTTGCTGATTGTCCTGATGCGTCCACCGCCCGCAGATGTAGGGCTTTGGCCAGATTCAGGCGATCCTCGAAGGTCGCTTCCGGAGCCTGAACGCGTTGCCTGCAGGCCTCGATCCGCCGGTCGTGTGCCCGGCGCACCTCATCGGAAACCTCGTGCGCCTGGGCTTGGAGGAACAGAACTAAGATCATCATATATGCTTTATTAGTCATTGTTTATTGACTTTTCTGAAAGCTCATCATGGTTATGCCGCAAGGCTACCCCCGATTCGCGGGGACCGGCCCTCGCGCCGTAGGCTGCGGTTGGAACCGTGGTTCCGAGGCGCCACAGCACTCCTGGTCAAGGATTTCCGCAGCCGGCCAAACCTTGGGGCGGGCAGGGTACTATAGTCTGGAGAATGCACGTTTTACATGTTTCTTTCAGAAAGAGGGCGCTGAGATGGCCGGACAGCACGTGATCGTCGTGGGCGCGGGACCGGGTGGGTTGGCGGCGGCGATGCTGCTGGCGTCTACGGGTATCCGGGTCACCGTGTTGGAAAGAAAGCCGTGCGTGGGCGGCCGAACCGGCGCGATCCGCGAGGGCGGGTTCACCTTCGACCTTGGACCGACGTTCTTCCTTTACCCCCGCGTGCTGGAGGAGATCTTTGAGGCCTGCGGGCGGCGACTTGGCAATGAGGTCGAGATGGTGCGCCTCGACCCGCAGTACCACCTGGTCTTCGAGGCCGGGGGCGATATCCGGGCGACGCCCGACGCGGAGCGCATGAAGCGGGAGCTGGAGCGGTTCGATCCGCGCGATGCCCAGGCGCTTGAACGATACCTGGAGGACAACCGGCGCAAGTTCGCCGCGTTCGCGCCCGTGCTTTCGCGGCCGTTCAGATCCTGGCGCGATCTGCTCAGTCCGAAGGTGATCGCGTCGCTGCCGATGCTTCGTCCGGGGGCGAGCGTGGAGCGCGACCTCAAGCGATTCTTCCGCGATCCGCGCAGCCGGCTGGCGTTCTCGTTCCAGAGCAAGTACCTGGGCATGAGCCCGCTGCACTGTCCGAGCCTGTTTACGATCCTCGCGTTTCTTGAGTATGAGTACGGCGTGTATCACCCCGTGGGCGGGTGCAACCGCGTGATGGAAGTGATGGCGCGGATCGCGACGGAGATGGGCGTGGAGATCCGGCTGAATGAGCCGGTGGAGGAAGTCCTCTTCCACGGCAGGCGGGCACGCGGGGTGCGGACACGACGCGGCGAATATCACGCGGACCGACTGGTCATCAACGCGGACTTCGCCGATGCGATGTCGCGTCTCGTGCCCGACCGGCTGCGGCGGCGCTGGACCGACCGGCGTATCGAGCGCAAGCGTTTCTCGTGCTCGACTTTCATGCTCTATCTGGGCATTGACGGGGAGTGCCCGGACCTGGAGCATCACACGATATTCCTTCCGGCCGATTACGAGCGGAATCTGGAGGAGATTGAGCGGCTGCACTTGCTGTCGGAGAACCCTTCGCTGTACGTTCAGAACGCCTGCCGCACGGATCGCACCCTCGCGCCGCGGGGGATGAGCACGCTCTACTGCCTTGCGCCGGTGTCGCATGAACACCCGAATATCGACTGGCGGACCGAGGCGGCGGGGTTCCGCGCGCGGGTGCTTGACCGGCTCGAACGGATGGGCGTCGAGGACGTGGAGCGGCGAATCCGCTTCGAGCGCATGATCACCCCAAAAGACTGGCGGACCGACATGCGGGTATTCCGGGGGGCGACGTTCAATCTGGCGCACAGTTTTTCACAGATGCTTCACCTCCGGCCGCGCAACCGCTTTGAGGATCTCGAGGGCGTGTACCTGGTGGGGGGCGGGACGCATCCGGGAAGCGGGCTGCCGGTCATCTTCGAGTCGGCGCGGATATCATCGCGGCTGGTGATCGAGGATCTTGGGCTGCGCGTTCCCCGACCCGTGCCGACGCCCGCTGCGATCGAGCGCTCTCCCGCAACATTCCTGGAGCCGGCATGACTCTCCTGCGGACGCATTACGAGCAGAAGGATCCCGCGTTGAAGGACTCGGGAGCGAACGTCCGCAGCGCGCTGGCCGGGGCGCGGGGGGCGCAGGCCCAGTGGTCGGCCGCGCCGTTGAAGCAACGACTCGCGGTTGTGCGGGCGGAGATGCAGCATTTGTCCAAGGGT
>JBGTFI010000381.1:0-6288 GCA_041747335.1 Phycisphaeraceae bacterium
CGCGCCGGTCCGGTCATCCCCGCCCGCTCCGGACCGCCGCGGGCGGTCCTGCCTCAGTTCGTGGAGGAAGTCCATCACCGCGCTGTCCAAGGCGTTCGAGATCACGGCCGACCACTTCCTGGAGGCGTACCACAAGCGGGCGCGGCACTTCATCTACAACTCGAAGCAGCTTCACAACCTGGAGAGCTTTTCATCGGACGCGGGCATCAACGTCATGGTCATCAACGTCCAGGCGTTCAACGCTCGCGGCCAGGATGCGCGGCGCATCTACGAGGAACTCGACGACTTCCAGTCCCGCCGCCCGATCGACGTGATCAAGCGGAACCGCCCGATCCTGATCCTGGATGAGCCGCAGAAGATGGAGGGCAAGAGCAGGAACATCGAGAAGAGGGAGTTCCTCGAACTCTGGAACCGCATCAACCAGAAGGCGGCCTACACCGTCGAGTTTGAGACGGAGGAACTGATCGGCAAGTGCATCCGGGTGCTGGACAAGGAACTGACCATCACGCCCCTTCAGTACACGGTGCAGCGCGGCGAGCAGGTCGATGAGGCGACGGTGGGCGCGCTGGAACGGGGCGAGGCGTTCAGGCTTAGGGAAACCCAGACCAGCGCGCACAAGGCTTCGGTGCATTCCACAGTGACGTATGACCTGATCGACGACTTATGCAAACGCACGACACTGACGCGCGGCACCATCGCCAGGGTGCTGAGGGGCATCAGCAAGGCCACCTTCGACCAGTTCCGCGCCAACCCCGAGGACTTCATCCTCAAGGCCGCGCGGCTCATCAACGAGCAGAAGTCCACGGTGATCGTCGAGCACCTGGCCTACGACCCGATCAACGATCGCCACGACATCGACATCTTCACGAAGGAGAAGCCCAAAGACAACTTCGGCAAGGCCCTGGAGGTGAACCGGCACGTGTACGAGTACGTCTTCACCGATTCCGACAACGAGCGGAAGTTCGTGTCGGAACCGGATACGGGCACCGAGGTGGCCGTCTACGCCAAGCTGCCCAGCAGCTTCTTCATCCCCACCCCGGTGGGCAATTACAACCCCGACTGGGCCATCGCCTTCGAGCAGGGCAAGGTCCGGCACGTCTACTTCATCGCCGAGACCAAGGGTTCGATGTCCAGTATGGACTTGCGAAAGATCGAGGATTGCAAGACCGAGTGCGCCCGCAAGTTCTTCGCCCAGATCACCACCGAACAGGTCAAGTACGACGTGGTGGACAGCTACAGCAAGCTGATGGGACTTGTGAAGTAAGGGGCGAACGTCTCTGCTTCGAGCCTCACTTGGTGAGATGGAGCAGCATCCAGCCGTCAGCTCTCGACCTTCTCCCCGCTCCAGCCACCAGCACACCCGCCCCCATCAGCAGCGCCAGCACCCCCGGCTCCGGCACCCCCGCCCCGCCGTTCGCAAGCAGCGCCTCGAAGTGTACTACGTCAAAGGCGTCCAGAACCCCATCACCGTTGATGTCGCCGAGGATGCTAACATCGACCCCTGGATAGGCGGCGCTGTACGCATCGGGCTCGGCCAGTGCCAACTCGAACTCGTCCGCGTCAAACGCGTCGAGTAACCCGTTGACGTCGAGATCGCCCAGCGGAAGCCGCACATAGACGTATGCTGATCCGGAATAGGACCCGTTCTGATCGTCACCCTCCCGGCCCACGAGAATGGTGTTTCCCGTCACAGCCACGGACGCCCCGAAAAAGTCAAAGGCAGCCAGATTCTCCGGATACAGGCGTGCCCACTCCCTGCCGGTGCCCGAATCAAAGATGCTCGCGGCCCCCGCGTTGATTCCGAAAGTTGTCGCCGTCGGACTGCCGACCACAATCGTATTACCCTCGAAATCCATTGATCTACCAAAGGAGGTTGACACGAATGTGGTGCTCCCGCGTTCGGGCATGAGTTTGTCGAGTTCCTCACCGGTTGCGATATCAAAGAAGTAGAGCGCGGCGGCATTCCCGGCGACATTGGGGTCATCCGCGGCCGTAACGGCAAGGATGTTGTCGCTGATCGCCAAGGATCGTCCGAACTGGGTGCCCGCCGGGGGTTCGTCTGGATACACTTTCCTTAGTTGTTGGCCGGTCGCGAGGTCGAAGACATAGGCGGAACCGATGATGTCATCGGTGTGCTCATCGCCGAGAGCGCCCACGATCGCCACCGAGTCCGTGATCGCAACCGATACGCCAAATAAAGCATTGGCCGCCCCATCCTCGGGCAGCAGCTTGTGAAGCTGCGCTCCTGTTTGAAGGTCGAACAGGTAGGCGGAACCGGACTGGTAGCCGTTGTCGTCATCCCAGACCGCGCCGACCAGCGCGAAGTTCCCGTGGATCGCAACGGTTTCGCCGAACTTGTCGCCAGGTCCACCATCCTCCGGCAGCAGCTTGTTGACCTGCTCTCCGGTGTGTAAGTCGAACACATAAACCGACCCCGGACCGACCACGATCCCACCGCCCGGCCTGGGAATCGCACCGATCAGGGCATGATCGGCGTTCGCCGCGATTGAGACGCCAAACTCTCCCTCCATGCCCGCGTCATCCGCATGGAGCTTGTGAATCCTCTCCCACTTGCCCAGATCGTAAACATAAACCGCACCCGATCGCTCGCCGAAGTCGTTGTCGCCTACCGATGCGATGAGTGCGACCTCGTCGTTCGTCGCGATCGATCTGCCGAAACCCGCCCCGGCGTGGCTGTCATCCGGCATCAGCTTATGACGAAAGACAACCTGCCCATGCGCGGAATGCACATGCCCCAAGACCGCCACCATGACCATCGCGCAGTACTTTGCTGTGCTACCGGCTTTGCCCAGACTGCCCATGTGACACCCTCTCCTTCCACCGGGCCGACGTTCGTGGGGCGTGCCGCTTCCCGGTTGGCCTCAACTTTACCACAGACAGCCGCCCAATGGAACTACTCGGCAGGCCAGGCCGCGACGAATCATCGCTACCGACCTCTTCGCACCCGAAAGACAAAGCCCCTCCTTCGCCGCAGTCAACTCCCGGTAATTGGTCGATCCACCATCGTCCCCTCCCCCGTCAGCCGCCGCTGAAGCCTGCCCGCTTCCTCCACGGCGGCCCTGAGCTGCGCGTAGGGGACGGCAGCGCCGGCCAGGGCGATCAGCGACGCAAGCGTGATCGAATGCTGGCTTCGCGTCCTCCCGTCCAGGTGCGCCGTGGGCACGGTGAAGAACTCCCACTGTGAAACGTCCATCGGATCGACCGTCGCCATGTCCCGGTGGGCCAGCAGGGCGAAGACGTAGACCTCCGCCTGCCGCCGAAGCTCCCGGCTCAGGTGATTGGACTGCCGATCCCACGCTCTGGACTTGCGGACCGAAAAGGAGATCGCCGACAGGCGCTCTTGATGCCAGCTCTGGAGATAGGCGGCCGACCTGACCTCGGTGCGCAGCCCATCGAGGGTGGTCAGGTCGTGCGCGGCCCACTCCTCGCGCACGCCGCCCGCCATGCCCAGCGCCTGCGCCACCAGGTACTCGGCGAGCACCCCACGGGTGCTATCCCCTCCCCGCCACCAGCAACTCCGCCAGCCTCGCCGGGGAGATTACCGGTACGCCGTCGATCGTCTGGTTGAACGGTCGAGCGGAGGCGGGGGCGTCTCAAGACACTCCGCCCGTAGAGGCCGGGGGTGAGTCCGGTGTGAGTTCGCCGGACCATTGCCGGTTCGAGACCTCGATCTCGTACTCGCGCATCTTGGCGCGGAGCGTTCCGCGTGAGATGCCAAGGCGACGGGCGGCGAGGGCCTGATTGCCGTTGGTCAGCTCAAGGGTCTGCCGGAGGAGGCGGGCCTCGACCAGGCCCATGACGTGAGCATGGAGGTTTCCGTCGCGCGCGGTCAGTTGTTCTCGGATCAGCGCGGCGATCGCATCATGTGCCGTCGGCGCGCTACTTGAAGGCGCCGTGGTGGAAGCCGCGTGGCGGATGCGTTCGGGGAGCGCCTCGGGAGTGAGGAGGGGGCCTGCGCCGTGCAGGAGAGCCTGCTTGATGACGCTCTGCAGTTCACGGACATTGCCTGGCCAGTCGTGGGCTTCGAGAAGCTCGAGGGCCTCGGGCGAGATAGCATGAGCGTCCTTTCGATCAAGCTCCCATCTGAAGCGTTCGAGGAAGTGCTCCGCCAGCAGAGCGATATCCGATCCGCGTTGCCGCAGGGGCGGGAGCGTGAGGGTGGAGACGCTCAGGCGGTAGAACAGATCAGCGCGGAATCCGGTTCCGCTCAGGAGCTGGTGCTCGTCGCGGTTGGTGGCTGCGATGAGTCGGACATCGGTCTGGATGGTCTTCTCTCCGCCGACGCGCTCGAAGCGCTGCTCCTGAATGACGCGGAGGATTTTCGCCTGGGCGGCGCTGGGCATCTCACCAATCTCATCGAGAAAGAGCGTGCCTCCATGACACTGCTCGAACTTTCCGATGCGCAGCCGATCGGCGCCGGTGAAGGCGCCTTTCTCGTGGCCGAAGAGCTCGCTTTCGAGCAGGGCATCGGGTATTGAGGCGCAGTTCACGGCCAGGAACGGTCGATCGACCCGGGGGCTGTGGCTCCAGAGGGCGCGGGCGGCGAGTTCCTTTCCGGTGCCGCTTTCACCCAGGATGAGCACGGGGATATTGCGGGGCGCCAGGCGCCCGATGACCTTGTAGACCTCCTGCATGGAATCGCATCGGCCGATGAGCGTTTCAGGCTGGGGCGTGTTCGGGGGCGCATCGGCGTGGGCCTGGGCGCGCATCGACCTGGCGACCTCGAAGGCGGTCTGGACGGCCTCGCGGAGTTTGTGAAGGTCCAGCGGTTTGAAGAGGTAGTCGAGCGCGCCGTTCTTGATGGCCTCGATGGCGGTGTCGGTGGTTCCGTGACCGGTGATGAACAGGACGGGCGTGGTGGGATCGATGGCGTTGATCCGCCGGAAGCCTTCGAGCCCCGAGCCATCGGGCAGACGGACATCCAGGACGACCACCTCGGGCCGAACGGTCTGGAAGAGTTCGACCGCCTGGCGGATGGTGTCGGCGGTGAACAGTCGGACCGCGGGTTCGCGGAACACCCGGCCGAAGGCGTGGAGGATGCCCGGTTCGTCGTCAACCACGAGTAGGGTGTGCATGATCTAAGTCTCCGCGACGGCCTGCGGTCGGGTAAGAGAATCCTGGTGCGGCGCCCGCCGGGGGAGTCTGAGGCGGAAGCAGGCGCCGCGTTCTTGCGGCTGGTAGACGAGTTCGCCGCCGTGTTCGCGGGCGATTCTCCGGCAGATCACCAGGCCCAGGCCGGTGCCGGCCTCCTTGCTGGTGATGAAGGGCTCAAACAGGCGGTCGGCGATGTCGGGGCGGACGCCGGGTCCGGTGTCAAGCACGCACAAGTCCAGGAAATCGGGGTCAATGTCTTCGAGTCGCAGTTCCAGCTCCCCGCCGCGCCCCATGGCATCCAGGGCGTTGAGCACGAGGTTCAAAAGCAGTTGTCGCACCTGGTCCTCATCGGCCTGAATCCAGGTTACGGCGTCGGGCGTTCGACTGATCCATCGCACGGCCTGACGGCGCAGACGCCCTTCGACGAGGGATCGGACCGAGGCGATCACAGCGCCAAGGTCGATCTCCCGGCAGACGGGGCGGGGCGGGCGGGCGTAATCGAGGAAGGTCTGGATCGACCGCTCCATCCGCAGGAGTTCCTGTTCGATGATGCCGAGGTCTTCGAGGACCACCGCCGGAGCGTCGGCCGATTCGCGGTTCTGCTGGACGAGGAGCTTGACTGACGTCAGCGGATTGCGAAGTTCGTGGGCAACGCCGGCGGCCAGTTGCGCGATCTGGGCCAGGTGCTGGACTTTCTGCAGATCTCGGGCACGGCGCTGGACTTCGAGCTGGGTGCTGAGCGTCAGGTCGTGGATGATCAGTGCATGGATGGTCTGACCATCGACATCGAGGGTTCGACGTGTCAGGCGTATGGGGAAGGTCGAACCGTCGCGGCGCAGGCCGCGCGGCGGTCCAATGTGGACCCCGTCGCACGGTGCGGCCGGGTTCGACGGGAGGGTCGGTTCGGCGTAGTCCGCAGTGTGCAGGCGCTCGACGGGGGTTCCGATGACCCGCGAGGCCTCATACCCGAAGAGGCGCTCGGCGGCGGGGTTGAAGGATCGTATGAGGCCGTGTTCATCGCTGGTGACGATGCCGTCGGCGGCGTGATCCAGGATCGCGTGGGTGCGGGCATCGCTCAGCCGCAGCGCTCGCTCCTTGGCGTGAATGACGCGTTCGGCGCGGTAGATGAGCGTTGACAGCCCCGCGAGGGTGACGAGCAGCGCGCCCGCGACG
>JBGTFI010000382.1:0-9647 GCA_041747335.1 Phycisphaeraceae bacterium
GCGAGCATGTGGCGGGCGGTTGGACCGTTCTGGCCGGGCTGACCAGCGGGCTGATGGCCGGTCTTCTGGGGATGGGCGGCCCGCCGGTGGTGCTGTGGACGATGGCGCACGACTGGGACGGCCGGCGGGCGCGGGCGTTCCAATGGGCGGTCTTCCTGCAACTGATGCCGGTGCAGATGGGGCTGCTGATCTGGAAGTTCGGCCAGCCGGTGGTGGAAGGTCTGTTTACCGGGCTGCTGCTGATGCCGGTGCTGCTGATCGCGGCGACCATCGGCCTGCTGCTGGGCGAGCGGATGTCGAGGCACCGATTGAGGCTGGCGGCGTACGGGTTATTGGTGCTGATTGCGGCGGGGATGGTGGCGGGGTGACCATGAAACATCAACCTGATTCCATGGCCGCCGAGCCGGTCTGCCGGGATGTGTCACTCGATGAGTTCGCGCATCGCGGCTTTGTGATCGTTCCATCACTGCTCGATGAGGTCACGATCGCGCAGCTTGTGGAAACCTTGGATGAAGCCCTGAACCGCGATGACCGCCTTGGCCGCTCTCGACACGCGATGCGACATCTCCTGACACGCGTTGAGGCGATTCGCCGGCTGGTCCGGAATTCTGTGATTGGTGACTTGATACGAGATCTGACGGGTGACACCGCCGGCGCTGTGCGTGGGATCTACTTTGACAAGCTGCCGGGGGCGAACTGGAAAGTGCCCTGGCATCAGGATCGGACGATCGCGGTCAAACGGCGCCTTGAGGTGGAAGGATTCGGGCCGTGGTCCGAGAAGGAGGGCGTCGTCCATGTCGAACCGCCTCAAAGTGTGCTGATGGACATGGTGGCCATCCGCATCAGCCTGGATGGATGCACCGCCGGGAACGGCGCGCTGCGTGTGATTCCCGGATCGCATTGTGAGGGGAAGTTGAGCCCGGATCAGGTCTCATCACTTCGCCAACGGATCGGTGAGGTTGTGTGCGAGGTGCCACAGGGCGGCGCGATGCTGATGCGGCCGCTCCTGCTTCACGCTTCTTCACCCGCTGTGGCCCCCTTGCACCGCCGCGTGATTCACCTGGAGTTCGCCGGGGCCGCGCTCCTCGGCGGATTGGACTGGGCCGAGTTCGTCCCGATCGCCCCCGGTCGGTAGAATACCGCCCCACCACCCAGTCCCGATAGAGGTATCCCAATGTCCCCCACCCCCACCCGTCGTCAGTTCCTTCACACCGCCGCGGGCGCTTGCGCCGCCGCGGCCGCTCTTCCCCTTCTTCATGGAGTCAGCGCCTTGGCGGATCCCAATCAGCCGCTGTTTCGCATCTCCCTCGCCCAGTGGTCGCTGCACCGCCGTCTCTTCGGCCGGCAGGAGCCCAAGCTCGACAACCTCGACTTCCCCGCCGTCACACGCGGCTTCGGCATCGAGGCCGTCGAGTACGTCAACGCCTTCTTCAAAGATAAGGCCCGCGACGCGGCCTACCTGGCCCAGCTCAACAAGCGCTGCGAAGACGCCGGGGTCAAAAGCCTGCTCATCATGGTCGATGGCGAAGGCCATCTGGGCGATCCGGACGACGCGGCCCGCGCCAAGGCGATTGAGAATCATCATCAGTGGGTCGAGGCCGCGAAGGTTCTCGGTTGCCACTCCATCCGCGTCAACGCCGCCAGCAGCGGGACGTGGGAGGAGCAGATGAAGCTCGCCGCCGACGGCCTGCGACGCCTGACCGAATACGGTGAGAAACACGACATCAACGTCATCGTCGAGAACCACGGGGGGCCTTCCTCCAACGGCGAGTGGCTGGCGGGCGTCATGAAATCGGTCGATCACCCCCGCTGCGGGACGCTCCCCGACTTCGGGAACTTCCACCTCGGCGGCGGAGAGTGGTACGACCGGTACAAGGGCGTGGCCGAGCTGATGCCCTACGCCAAGGCGGTCAGCGCCAAGTCCCACGATTTCGGCGAAGACGGCAACGACACGGGCACGGACTATTTTCGGATGATGAAGATCGTGCTGGACGCCGGGTATCGCGGTTTCGTGGGCATCGAGTACGAAGGCGACCGCCTCAATGAAGACGAGGGCATCAAGGCCACGAAGAAGCTCCTCGAGCGCGTGCGCGAGAAGCTTTCAGCGTGACGAGGGCCAAAGGGCGGGTGGCATGGGCAAGCTCCGCTTGCCCGTGTACGGTCGGCCTCTCAGTTCACGGGCAAGCGGAGCTTGCCCATGGCACCCTCTTCCTCATTGACTTGGCGTCCGAGCATTGCCGGTAAAGCAAACTGTCGCGTTCAACCGATTGAATCCATATCTTCGACGCATCGCCCGGCGCGTTCCGGCAACCGGCGCGGGCGTCTGGGTGGGCGGCACGAACAACCATGGAAATCACGAAGACCATCACGCGATCCAAGGGTACTCCCACGGTCGGGGCGCTTCCCGCCGAGCCAAGGCCCGGGCGCGACCGCCGGGCCGAACCGCTGCTGTGCGAAGTCGCGTGGGAGGTCTGCAACCAGGTCGGGGGCATCTACACCGTCCTGCGCTCAAAAGTCCCCAGCATGACCGACCACTGGGGCAAGCGCTATGTGATGATCGGCCCGTACAACCACGCCACCGCGTCGGTCGAGTTCGAGCCGGCGCCCCTGGCAGGGGCCGTCGGACAGGCCGTCCAGCAGATGCGCGACCAGGGGCTGGGGGTCCACTTCGGGCGATGGCTGGTCACCGGCAGGCCGTTCGTCGTCCTGCTGGACTACCTCTCGGTGTTTCACCGCCTGGGGGAGATCAAGTACCGCCTCTGGGAGCAGCACGACATCTCCCTGCCGGGCGACGATGAGCTGATCAACAACGTGGTGGCCTTCAGCGAGATGGTCCGGCAGTTCCTCACGCTGCTGGCCCATAAGGAATCGTCCCGGCGCAAGATCGTCGCCCACTTCCATGAGTGGATGGGCGGGGCGTGCATCCCGATGCTGCGGCGCGAGAACTGGCCGGGGTCGATCGTCTTCACCACCCACGCGACGATCGTGGGGCGCTACCTGGCGATGAACGACCCGCATTTCTACGACCACCTTCCCTACTACAACGGGCTGAATGAGGCGCGACGCTACAACATCGAACCCCTGCACAAGTTCGAGTCCGCCGCGGCGCACGGTTCACACGTTTTCACGACCGTTTCGGACGTCACCGGCGAGGAGTGCCGCCACCTGCTCGGGCGGGCGCCGGATGTGCTGCTGCCCAACGGGCTGAACACCAAGCGATTCTCCGCCCTGCACGAGTTCCAGAGCCTCCACCGCGAATACAAGGAAAAAATCCATCGCTTCACGATGGGCCACTTCTTCCCCAGCTACCACTTCGACCTGGACAAGACGCTCTACTTCTACACGTCAGGCCGGTACGAGTACCGCAACAAGGGCATGGACCTGACCATCGAGTCGCTGGCCCGCCTCAACCACAAGATGCGCTGCAGCGAGAAGGCCAGGGGCGTCACCGTCGTGGCGTTCATCGTCACCCGCAGGCCCTATAAGTCGATCAACGTCGGCGCGCTGCAGTCCAACTCGATGCTCGACGAGCTTCAGACCGTCGTCGAGGCGATGACCCAGCAGATCGGCGTGCGTCTGCTGCACGAGGCCGCCAAGGGCGATATCCCGATCCTCAACGACCTGGCGGACGAATACTGGCGTCTGCGGCTTCGCCGTACGATCCACGCCTGGAAGAAGATCATGCCCCCGCCGATCGTGACGCATGACCTGGTGGACGACGCCCACGATGAAGTGCTCAATCAGCTTCGCACCTGCCGTCTGTGGAACAACCAGTCCGACCCCGTGAAGGTGATCTATCACCCGGATTTCATCACGCCCACCAGTCCGCTGTGGGGCATTGAATACGATCACTTCGTGCGCGGGTGCAACCTGGGCGTTTTCCCCAGTTACTACGAACCCTGGGGCTACACCCCCCTGGAATCGATCGCCCTGGGCATCCCGGCCGTCGCCAGTGACCTGTCCGGGTTCGGATCGTACGTGACCAAGCTCCTGCACAATCACAACGAGCAGGGGATGTACGTGCTGCCGCGGCGGTACAAGTCGTTCGGCGACTCTGCCGAGGAGTTGGCGAACTACATGCTGAAGTTCACCGAGATGACCCGCCGCGAGCGCATCGCGATGCGCAACACCGTCGAGGCCTTCTCCGAGCACTTCGACTGGCAGAACCTGGGCAAGGCCTACCACGAGGCCCACGAACTGGCGATGGACCGGGCGGGGTGAGACTGTACGGAATTCTGTACAGATCAGGCCCCTTCATCCGCCTACGTCAGATTCTCCGCCAGCCGGTCGATGACCGCGTCGAGTTTGTCCTCGATGGTGTACCGGTTAAAGAAGATCAGCGCCCGGATGCGCGAGACGCGCTCGAAGCGGATCGGTCTGTCCTCGCTGGGATGGGTGTTGGGGGGTGAGCCTCGGTCGATGCCGCGAGGAATCGAGGGGGACAGCGCGGGGGGGGTGGCGGTGATCATTGCGGTAGCCTCCATGCTCGTGGCCCGGCCGGGGGACAGCCCGACACTACAGGCGCGCATGACGAGCGGCTGATTCACGACCCTGTCGTCAACTTGTCACGATGGAATCGCGCGGGGTGAGTCGGGCGTGACGTTGGCCCATACACCAGGCGACGAGGGGAGGGCGGCTTGCGTGGTCGCCCGCTCGATCGCATCCGAGGCGCTTCGCGGAGCCTCATCCGCGCCAAACGCCGGCGGAAAAGAATGGCCGGCCGGCATTCTTATCGGTCGATCGCCCCCAAACCATCAAAAATAAAATGATCCGCGATCACGCGCCGGCCGTGAGCGGTGTTCATCGGCACCGCTCAAGCACCTCTGGAAGCGTCTCCACGAACCGGCGGATCTCATCCCGCACCCGCCGGTAGTGCGACAGTGCCTTGTCCGGATCGCTCTCCCCGGCCGCGAGTTTGGGCGGGTCATCAAATCCCACGTGAACCACCTTCGCCCCGCCGGGAAACACCGGGCAGGTTTCGTGCGCGTGGCCACACACGGTGACGACGAAATCGAAGCGGACGCCGCGCAGTTCATCGAGGGTCTTGCTCTGGTGGTGGGAGATGTCCACCCCCGCCTCAGCCATGACGCGGACCGCGTGGGGATTAAGCCCGTGCTTCTCGATCCCGGCCGAATAAGGTTCAACCAGGTGGCCGCGCAGGCGCCTGGCCCATCCCTCGGCCATCTGGCTTCTGCAGGAGTTGCCGGTGCATAGGAAGAGGATGGCGGGTTTGGCGGGATTCATAATAGAAAGGTGGTCGCGGTACGAGCGCGTTGAAACGGAAATGACGAAATCCGAATGCCTAATGGCCTGATATCCCAGGTGCCGCGCATGGCCACAACCAAGAGGTCAGAAGATCAGTGGGGCGGGCATCTCGCCCGCCATCAGGCCGAAGGCCTGAATTGCCACCATCTTGCGGCAGCACCCGACTTCCATGAACTTGCGGCTTCGCCGCAATGGCGGGCGGGGCTCCCGCCCCACTCTCAACGTGTTCTGGTCAGGATAAGGAACCAGCGACCATGTCACCGCGCCCCGGCTTTCTCCTGCACCTCGTAGGTGTCGCCGGCGTCGAGAAGCTCGGCCAGCGTTCCCCTACCGCGAGCCTTCTGCGCCTGCTGGACCTGTTGCGTCAGGAGGTCCTCGTAGCACTCATCCTCGATGCTGTAGAAGACGCCCATCGGCTCGGGGAACTCGGGGTGGCTCAGGCGCGTGAGCAGGTACGCCAGGCGCTCATCGTGCTCATCGTGGAAGAGCAGGTCGTCCTCCTTGATGCCGTTGCCCAGCGTCACCACTTCGGGCTTGTGGTCATGCAGGCGGATGCCCTTGTCGCGGTTCTTCCCGAAGACCAGGGGCTTGCCGTGCTCGAGGCGGATGATGTGGTCCTCCTTGGTGTCCTTGTCCGTGACGTACTCGAAGGCCTTGTGGTTGAAGATGTTGCAGTCCTGGTAGATTTCCACGAACGCCGCGCCGCGGTGCTCGGCGGCGCGTTCGAGGACATCCGGAAGATCCTTGTCCACATCCACGGTGCGGGCGACGAAGCTCGCTTCGGAAGCGAGCGCGATCGACAGCGGGCTCAGCGGCATGTCGATTACCCCCATGGGGCTGGATTTGGTCTTCTTCCCCTCCTCGCTGGTGGGGGAATACTGGCCTTTGGTCAGCCCGTAGATGCGGTTGTTGAAGAGCAGAATCTTGGCGTTGACGTTGCGGCGAAGGATGTGGATCAGGTGGTTTCCGCCGATCGACAGCCCATCTCCGTCGCCGGTGACGATCCAGACGTTGAGGTCGGGATTGGCGATCTTCACGCCCGTCGCGACCGCCGGCGCGCGGCCGTGGATGCTGTGGAACCCGTAGGTGCTCATGTAGTAGGGGAAGCGGCTCGAGCAGCCGATCCCTGAGACGAAGACCGAGTTCTCCCGGCTCATCCCCAGCTTCGCGAAGACCTTGCGCACCTGATTAAGGATCGCGTAGTCCCCGCAGCCGGGGCACCAGCGCACATCCTGGTCCGAGGCGAAATCCTTGGCTTTGAGTACGGGCAGTTCGGTGTCACTGGGCATGGGGGGTTCCGGGGTCTGGGTGTCGTGTGTCGGGGTGTCGCGTGTCGGGGATCAGCCTTCGGATTCGGTGGTCTTGCGCGGGGCGCCGGGGATCGGGCTGTCGCCGGGGGTGTCGGTGCTTCCGGGGGTGGGGACTCTCACCGCGTGGTTACGCGGGGTGAGGAACTCGTGGTCGCCCCACTGGTTGCTCACGATCAGGTTGATGGCCTGTTCGATCTCCTCGACGAGGAAGGGTTTGCCCTGGACCTTGTTCAACCCGCGCGCATCGACCAGGAATTTCCCGCGGATCAGCAGGCGAAGCTGCCCGGTGTTAAGCTCCGGAATCAGCACCTTCTTGAACCGCTTGAGCACTTCGCCCAGGTTGCGCGGCATGGGGTTGAGGTATCGCAGGTGGGCGGCCGAGACGCTCTGGCCCTTGGCGCGGGCGCGGTTGACGGCGGTGACGATCGACCCCTGCGTTCCGCCCCAGCCGAGCACCAGCAGCTCGCCGCTGCGGTCGCCGTGCGGTTCGATCGCGGGGATGAAGTCCGCGATCTTCTCGACCTTCTTACGACGCAGGTCGGTCATCAGTTGGTGATTCTCAGGATCGTAGCTGACGTTCCCGGTCAGGTGGGCCTTTTCCAGCCCGCCGATGCGGTGTTCGAGGCCTTTGGTTCCGGGGATCGCCCAGGGTCGGACGAAGTTCTCATCCCGGCCGTAGACCTCGAAGTTGTCCGGATCCGTCGCGTGCGCCACCTTGATCGTTTCGAGCGAGTCGATCGAAGGGATGCGCCAGGGTTCGGCGCCGTTGGCGACGTACCCGTCACTGAGAATGATGACGGGAACCATGTGCTGAAGGGCGATGCGGGTCGCTTCGATGGCGGTGTCAAAGCAGTCGGCGGGGGACTGCGGGGCGATGATGACCAGAGGACTGTCGCCGTTTCGGCCGAACATCGCCTGGAGCAGGTCCGACTGCTCGGTCTTGGTGGGCAACCCGGTGGAAGGCCCGCCGCGCTGGACGTTGACGACGATCAGGGGAAGTTCGGTGATGATGGCGAGGTTGAGCGCCTCGGACTTGAGCGCCAAGCCCGGCCCGGAGGTTCCCGTCACGCCCATTCCGCCGGCGAAGGAGACGCCGATGGCGGCGCAGACGGCTGCGATTTCATCCTCTGCCTGGAAGGTCTTGACTCCGTAGTTGCGCATGCCCGCGAGGTAGTGGAGGATGTCGCTGGCGGGGGTGATGGGATAGCTGCAGTAGGAAAGTTCTTTGCCGGAGAGCTGGGCGGCGGCGACCAGGCCGATCGCCAGGGCCTCGTTTCCGGCGAGCTTGCGGTATTTCCCGTGGGCGATGCTCGCGGGGGCGATCTGGTATCGCGCGGGGAACATCTCGGCGGTTTCGCCGAAGTAGTACCCGGCCTTGAGGGCCTTGACGTTCGCCTCGGCCACCTTGGGCATCTTTTTCTTGACGCCGAAGTAGTCCTCCATGTAGCGAACGGTGGTGTCCAGCGGGCGGTCGAAGAGCCAGTAGGCCAGCCCCAGGGCGTACATGTTCTTGCAGCGGCCGATGTCCTTTGCACCGAGGCCGGTGTCCGCCAGAGCCTCTTCGGTCAGGCGGGAGATCGGAACCTGGTAGATGCGGTATCGCTGGGTGTATTTCTCGTCGTCGAGGGGGGTATAACCCTCGGCGTACCCGGCCTTGCGGAGGCTTAGCTTATCGAAGTTCGTTTCGTTGACGACCACGATGCCCCCGGCGCGCACGTCGTCGATGTGGGCCTTGAAGGCCGCGGGGTTCATGGCGATCAGGGCGTCGACCTCGTCTCCGGCGGTGTAGATTTCCTGGTCGGCGAAGTTGATCTGGTAGGCCGAGACTCCGGCGACGGTTCCGGCCGGGGCGCGGATTTCGGCTGGGTAGTCCGGGAGGGTGGCGATATCGTTGCCAAGGATGGCGGTGGTGTCGGTGAACTGCGTCCCGGCGAGCTGCATGCCGTCGCCGGAATCTCCGGCGAAGCGGACCACCGCGGAATGCAGGGCCTGAGAGGGCTTGGAGGGTCGAGGTTCCTGAACTTGCTGCGATGTACCGGCGGTCATCTCGCCCTGCTCCTTGTTGCGATGCGTTTGGGTCTCGGCGCTGTGGGAGTTCGCAACGTCCTGCGCCGAATTGGTCTATTGTATCCGCGCCCCGCGAAGCCGCCACCGTCACCGGCGCGCAATCGCGATGCCATAACGCCCGCCTCATGCGGACGCGGCGAATCGTCGGTCATCATCGGCATGAGGTAACGGTTCAGTGCAATGCCCCGCCAGCAGCGCCAAACTTCCGGCGGCCTTTGCGGCCGGCGCTCAAAAAAACGTTCCCGGATTCTAGCGGCCGATTTTCACCGATCAACACACCCGCCACCGGCGAATATTCCTATAATCCCACCCCCGCCCCGTTTGGATGTTCCCCTTGGGGCGACGGACCACCCTGAACCATCCTGAACCAATGAGATTGACCAGACTACCGATAAGCTGGGTCGTCCTGATGGCGGCCGTAACCTTGTTTGCCTCGGCCGGGTGCGGCGAGAACGGGGACGTCACCGTCTACGAGGCCCCGCGCGACGAAGCGCCCAAGCGCGAAGGGATCGCGTGGGAGCTGCCCGCCGGTTGGCGTGAGGGGCCGGTGCTGGAGCAGATGCGTTACGCGACGCTGCTGGCAGGGGAGGGCGAGGAGCTGGTGGAGATCAGCGTGACGTTCCTGGAGGGCGCTTCGGGGGGTCTGCGGGCGAACCTCGACCGGTGGCGGGGGCAGATCGGGCTGCCCCCGGCGACGGAGGAAGATCTGGGCAGGGAGATTCGCCCGTTCGAGACGGCGACGGGTCCGGCGTACATCGTCGCGTTCACGGGGCCG
The DNA here is from genome assembly GCA_041747335.1 of Phycisphaeraceae bacterium. Lineage (GTDB taxonomy): Bacteria > Planctomycetota > Phycisphaerae > Phycisphaerales > Phycisphaeraceae > JBGTFI01. The sequence continues at coordinate 9,418 of JBGTFI010000382.1, forward strand.
GGGACTGGTTCGGACCGGGCGGAGGGCGGGCAGCGGTTGCTGGGAGCGGTCTACCCCCAGCGGAGCGGGACGTGGTACATCAGGCTCGCCGGACCTACGGCGCACGTGCAGAAGCAGGCGGAGGCGTTCGCCCGGTTCGCGCTGTCGGTGACTTTTCCCGGTGCGCAGCCGATTCCGATGCCCGCCAGGATGAACCACGGCGCGAGCGCGGCCCAGTTGGTGGTGTCGTG
>JBGTFI010000383.1:0-4824 GCA_041747335.1 Phycisphaeraceae bacterium
GCCGCCGACCTCACCCTCCTGGTCACCGCGGCGTCCGTCGCCGGCACCGCGGTCCTGAGCCATGCGCTCTACTACCCGCTGGTCCTCGAAAGCCCGGCCGACCCCGCGGACTACGCGCTGATCGGCGTCGCCGTGGCACTGGTCTACTTCCTCACCGCCCGCTTCGTCTTCCACCTCGATTTCGAAAAGCTGGAGCAGGGCCTGGATTCGGGCTCGCAGAGCGTCAAGGCGCTCCTGGTCGCTGCCACCATCTTCCTCGTCGCTGTCTTCCTGACCAAGACCACGGAGGTGCACAGCCGCGGCTGGTTCCTCGCCTGGCTGCTCAGCGCCGCCTTCGTGCTCATGCTGCTCCACGTGGCCGCCGCCCGCCTGTTCGAAAAAGCCGTCCGCCTCCCCGAGAGCCCCTACCGCCGCCGCGTCGCAGTCTTCGGCACCCACGAGCTCGCCGCATCCTTCGCCGAGCACTTGAGCCAGCGCCGCCACTTCCGCACCAGTCTGGTCCACTCGGCCAGCATCCTCCCCGACGTCTCGGATGCAGCCTTCAAGACCGCTATCGACCACTTCGTCGCCCATTGCCGGCAAAACCCGGTGAGCGAGGTCGTCATCGCGCTGCCCGGCGCCGACGACCGGCGCGTGCTGGAAACCGTCAGCGCCTTCGCCAGCTTGCCGGTCGACGTTCGCCTCGCCCCCGACCAGGCAGGCTTCACCTTGGCCCGACACCAGCTCTTGGGCGGCGCCGGCCTGCCACTGGTCACCGTCTCGACCCGGCCCATCCGCGACTGGGGCAAGCTCCTCAAGGAGCTCTTCGACCGCCTCGGCGCCACCTTCCTCCTCGCCTTCCTGGCCCCGCTCTTCCTCTGCGTCGCCGCCGCGATCAAGCTCGACAGCAAGGGCCCCGTCTTCTTCAGGCAGCCGCGCAACGGCTTCAACCACCGCGTCTTCTCGATGTGGAAGTTCAGAAGCATGGTGGCCGATGCCGACAGGCCCGGTAGCCGCTACCGGCAAGCCACGAAGAACGACCCCCGCATCACCCGGGTCGGCGCCTTCCTGCGGAAAACCAGCATCGACGAGCTCCCCCAGCTCATCAACGTCGTCAAGGGCGAGATGAGCCTAGTGGGGCCCCGGCCACACCCCACCGCCCTCGACAACCAGTACATGTCGCTGATCGACCAATACGCCTCCCGCCACGCCGTGCTCCCCGGTATCACTGGCTGGGCCCAGGTCAACGGCTACCGCGGTGAGACCGACACCGACGACAAGATGGCCGGCCGCATCGCCCACGACCTGAACTACATCCGCAACTGGTCCTTCAGCCTCGATTTCTGGATTCTCTGCCTCACCGTCATCCGTGGCTTCGTCCACAAAAATGCCTATTGATGGAACGCACATGTCATTGACCAGCAACCGTATTTTTCTGACTGGCCCTCGCGTGTGGGCGGCAATTCAGCAGAATCGGCCGCCGGTGAGACAGCGCTCGGAGGGCCGGCCATGAGCCTGACGTCCAAGCGAGTGTTGGTAACGGGCGGCGCCGGCTTCGTCGGTAGTCACCTCTGCGAGCGCCTCCTCGGCGCCGGCAACGAGGTCCTCGCCGTCGACAACTACTTCACCGGCCGCCGCATGAACGTGGCCCACCTCCTCGACAACCCCCGCTTCGAGCTCCTCCGCCACGACGTCACCTTCCCCCTCTACGTCGAGGTCGACGAGATCTACAACCTCGCCTGCCCAGCCTCCCCCATCCACTACCAACGCGACCCGGTCCAGACCACCAAGGTCTCCGTCATCGGCGCCATCAACATGCTGGGCCTGGCCAAACGCACCAAGGCCAAGATCCTCCAGGCCAGCACGTCGGAGATCTACGGCGACCCGACCATCCACCCCCAACCCGAATCCTACCGCGGCAACGTCAACCCCATCGGCCCCCGCGCCTGCTACGACGAAGGCAAACGCTGCGCCGAAACCCTCTTCTTCGACTACCGCCGCCAACACGACCTGCCCATCAAGGTCGCCCGCATCTTCAACACCTACGGCCCCCGCATGCACCCCAACGACGGCCGCGTCGTCTCCAACTTCATCATGGCCGCCCTCCAGCACCAGCCCATCACCCTCTACGGCGACGGCAGCCAAACCCGCTCCTTCTGCTTCGTCGACGACTTGGTCGAAGGCCTCATCCGCCTCATGAACACCCCCCACGCAACCACCGGCCCCATCAACCTCGGCAACCCCGGCGAATTCACCATCCGAGAGCTCGCCGAAAAAATCATCCACCTCACCGACTCCCGCGCCGAACTCGTCACCGCTCCCCTTCCCGAAGACGACCCCCTCCAACGCCAGCCCGTCATCACCCAGGCCGAGGCGGTCCTGGGCTGGGCGCCGACCGTGCCCCTCGACGAAGGCCTCGCACGGACCATCCCCTATTTCCGGGCGCTCGTGGCGGAGGGGCCAGGCGAGGCGAGGGCGGCGGAGTGAGTATCTACCTACCAAGCCAATTTGCCGGCTTTGCCGGCATCAAGGTTTTTTCATTTTCTTGAAGTTTTGGGCCGGCGCTAAAAAGTACGTCTGTGCGCAGCCTCCAGCGAGCGAGCATTGAGTCATGACCAGCACGGCTCAAGTAGGGCAACGCCCGGTAGCCCCTGGGAGAGCTGCCGTCATCACCGGGATCACTGGCCAGGACGGCGCCTACCTCGCCGAGCTTCTGCTCGCCAAGGGCTACACCGTCCACGGCCTCAAGCGCCGCTCCTCCTCCTTCAACACCGCCCGCATCGCCCCACCGCTCCGCGACCCGCGCCACAAAACTGAGCCAACAACCTGAAGAACAAAAGAAAATCCCCTCGCCAAACCTGTTCATCCGGTCCTCTTCCCGCCGCCGACCACGCTCCCCCAGACCTGCCTCTCCGAGCACCAGAACCCCACCGCTCTACCGCCATCCACCCTACCGAAATGCGCGCAGGGACGTCGCAGCCGAGGAAGGCCAGGCAAGGCGCGCGGAGCCTACTGGCGTCGGTGAGCATGGCTTGACGGCAGTCCTGACGAAGTATCCGGCCAGCTGGCGAGCCCGGCCGGTCTGACGGGGTATCCGGCGTGCCTCTCACGGCACGACTTCGACGGCGACGATGCCAGTGCTCCTCCCCCCACGCCCATCGTCGGCGATATAGGTGAAATCATCGATGCCCACGAAATCCGGCGCCGGCGTATAGGTCACGGTCTGGTCGGCCTCGAGGGCCACATGTCCGTGCAGCGGCAGGGTCAGGCCGACTACTCGCAAGGGATCACCGTCCGCGTCCGTGTCGTTGGCCAGGACGTCGATCGTCACCGGCGTGTCCCGCGGCGTCACCACCGCATCGCGCACGGTGAGGGGAGAGCTGTTCACTGGCGGCGCCACCGCCGGTGCCAGGAGCGTCACCTGCGCCTCGGCCGTGCCGACCTGGCCGTCACCCGCCGCCCGGACGTCGCGGATGCTGTAGGTGAAGCTGTCGTGGCCCCCCGAATGATCATGCAAGAGGAAGCCGGGTCCCGGCCAGTAGGTGAACCGCTGGTCCGCATCCAGCACTAGCTGCCCCTTGGCCGGCATGGTGAACCCCGTGATCCGAAGCGCATCGCCGCCCGGATCGCGGTCATTGGCCAGCACATCGAACGTCAACGGCCCGTCGCCCTCGACCAACACCAGATCCCCCACCGTCACCGGCGGCCCGTTGACCGCCCAGACCCGAATCTCCACCCACCCGCTCACCTGCTCCACCCCGGCATCATCCCCGAGTACGTACTGAAGATAATCGAGGCCGACAAAGCCCGCCTGCGGCACATAGCGAAAAACCCCGGGCGCCGAGAGGCTTAAGGCGCCATGACCAGGCCCACCGAACCCCCGCACCCGCACCCCACCAGCCCCACCACCCGACCCGAATTCGCCCAGCACGTCGACGAGCACCGCAGCCCCAGCCAAGGTCTCCACCCGGTGATTGACGACAACGATACCCTCCACCAACCCCCCCAACCTCAAACCCGGAACCATTCACATCAATTCCTCCAGCAGTCCGCTACTGCGCGAGGAAATATGTAAATAATCCTATATTGTCAACATCCAACACAACCCCAACGACCTACCGCAGGGAATGCGCGGAGGCGCGTCGCAGCCGAGGAAGGCCAGGCGGCGAGCGCGCAGCGGACTAGCGTCCGTGAGCACTTGCCGACCGCAGTCCTGACGAAGGCTCCGGCGCTCCTCCGCGCATTCCCAGCCGCCCCAAGGAGGCGCTCCGGGCCATGATAGTGGTCTGCGTTTCGGCATGGCGGTCGGTGTCAAGAAAGGCTGACGAAGGCAATGCCCCATGGCGCTTCGCGCCAGTCAGCCTGGTGATGGCGCATTGTCGAGGAGATCTGCCGTAGTCGCCGGCAGCCTCATGCAGGTCGCCGCCTCGAGTAGCCCGACCGGGCGATAGGTCCATGCGAGCCACCGGTAGGCTCCAAGAATGGCCAGGGCGGAACCCGAAGGGCGCCATCTTCAGGTGCGCAGGCCATTCTCTTGGCCCGGAGAGGCTCCTAACCCACCATCCGCGATTCTAGATGAAGTTTCCGAATTTTCCGTTAACGCTTTATTTTTAAAGTCCCCGATAGGGGATCAGGAAATCCCACGCCTTTAGGCGGCCTGGGCATAGCTGCGGATCGTCGTAAGATGCCGGCATGGAACGGTATAAGCGCGGCAGCCACACGGTCTGGGACTGCAAATATCATCTCGTGTGGATCACGAAGTATCGCTACGCGGTGCTTGGCGGTGACGTCGGCGAGCGCTGCCGTGAGTTGCTGCGGGAGACGGCGCGGGCGCACGAGATGGTG
>JBGTFI010000384.1:0-3342 GCA_041747335.1 Phycisphaeraceae bacterium
GTCCGGCGGGGCGGGCGCTGTCTGCCGAGTTCCTGCACACGGTCGCGCAATGTCGGGTCCAGCTGCGCCGCCCGGCCGTAGGCGTAGTTGGACTGCTGCCAACCGTCGGGCATTGAGCGCAGCAGATCCCCCAGCGCCATCCACGCCGGGGCAGGTGCATCCTTGAGCAGCTTCTGGTGCAGCGTGTAGACCACGCTCGCGCGCAGCGACGCCCAGGAGACCTGCTTCGTCTGGCCATCCGACGTCTCGAGCGTCAATCCGGCGGCGTCGTAGGAGGTGACGCGACCGGAGATGCGCTCACCTTCGCGGGAGACGGTGGTCAGCGGGACCGGCTCATCAAGGACGGTGGGTTCGGCACGCACGGCGGCGGCCCCCACCAGCAGCAGCGAAGTACAGAGCCACAGCGACGCATTCCACCGGCCACGATCGCATGATCTGGACATCATCAGCTCCCGGCGTGTGCGACGACCGAAGGTCCGTAACACGCTTCGACGCAACCGGCCCTAGTAAACCGCCATCTCCGGGTCGATCTCCTTCGCCCAGGCGAGAATCCCGCCCTTGACGTTCGTCGCATCCAGCCCCGCCTGACGCATCAGCGCCACCGCCTGGGCGGAGCGCCCGCCAATCTTGCAGTGGACGATGTACTTCTTCGCCGGGTCGAGCTCATCGAGTACCCCCGGAATCGTCCCCAGCGGCACCAGGTGCGCCTGCGGGATGTGGCAGATCTGGTGTTCGTGAATCTCGCGCACGTCCAGGAGGATGAACTCCTCGCCGCTTTCGAGCTTCTGCTTGAGCTGCGACACGCTGATTTCAGGGATCGCGCCCTCCTTCCGGATCACGGTGTGGCTCTCCTCTCCGCGGATGCCGCAGAACTGTTCATAGTCAATGAGCTTCTTGATTGTGGGATGGTCGCCGCAGACCGGGCACGCCGGATCGCGTCGCAGCTTGAACTCGCGGAACTTCATGTCCAGGGCGTTGTAGCGCACCAGCCGGCCGGTCAGCGGCGCGCCCCGGCCGAGGATCAGCTTGATCGCCTCGGTCGCCTGGATGCACCCGATGATCCCCGGCAGAATGCCCAGAACGCCCCCCTCGGCACAGCTCGGCACCATGCCCGGCGGAGGCGGCTCTGGATAAAGACAGCGATAGCATGGCCCTTTGGGCTTCCCATCCACCTCCCGGGGGTCGAACACCGTCGCCTGCCCCTCGAAACGGAAGATCGACCCGTAGATGTTAGGCTTCCTCAGAATCACGCACGCGTCGTTGACGCAGTAGCGGGTCGGGAAGTTGTCCGTGCCGTCGATGACCAGGTCGTAACCGCGGATGATCTCGAGGGCCGTGGCGGCTGAGAACCTCCCCTCGTGAATATCCACCGTCACGTTCGGGTTGAGTTCCCGCAACCGGGCGCGGGCGACAGAAGTCTTGGGCTTTCCCACATCCCCCGTCGTGAAAAGAATCTGCCGCTGAAGATTCGAGGCGTCCACAGTGTCGAAATCGACGATGCCCAGCCTGCCCACGCCCGCGGCCGCCAAATACATCGACACCGGCGCGCCCAGCCCCCCCGCCCCGATGGTCAGCACGGACGCGGCCTTGAGACGCTTCTGTCCCTCCAGGGCGACTTCGGGCAGGATCAGGTGCCGGCTGTACCTGCTGATTTCCTCTTTCGTCAGCTCGGCGGGAACTTCGGCGGCCAGGGGCATGGAACGGCCTTTCTCGGTGAGGCGCGATGGAGCGGAAGGTCAACCTTATTATTCCAGAGATGACGGCAGTTGCCTAGCGGCGGCGAAATGACGAAATCCGAATAACGAAAAAGGAAACGGGAAAATGAAGGATCAGTGGGGCGGGCGTCTCGCCCGCCATTGCGGCAACGCCGCAAGTTCCCGCGGGACGGATGGCCCAAGGTGTTGTCATTTCAGGCCTTCGGCCTGAGGCGGGCGAGACGCCCGCCCCACTGTTCAGGCGTCTTCGTCCCGGGCTTCTTATCCCGAGGGGCGAATGCTTGACGTGATCAACCAATGACGAAAATGTTGGGGGGAGGCGGTTGTGATGGTGATAGTCCGCCTTCTTCGTCATTCGGATTTCGTCATTGGTCATTTCATTTCCTGCCCCCCCGCTTTGACGCCGTCGCTGCCGATCGCGTACAACATGCCCGATGAGCGGCATGTTCAACAATCTCAAAAGCCTCGCGGGTCTGATGGGCCAAGCCGGCCAGATCAAGGAAAAGATCGCCCAGTTGCAGGAGGCGCTCGTGCGGCTGGAGGTCGAGGGCGAATCGGGGGCCGGCGCGGTGCGGGTGGTCGCCAACGGCAAGATGGAGGTGCTCTCGATCCGGATGGATCGCCCGCTGCTGTCGGCCTTAGCAGGAGAGGGGACGGACGCGGACCTTCAGATGGTCGAAGACCTCGTCACCGGGGCGGTGAATGCCGCGCTGGCTCGCGCACGCGAGGCGGCGCAGGAAGAGATCGGCCGCATGACCGGCGACCTCAATCTGCCTGGGCTGGATCAGTTCCTCAAATAGCCAGGTCGAGGGGGCTACTCGGTGAGCAGCCGCACGACGTTGCGCGTCGGAAGCGTCAGCGCGCCGTGGACGCGCGCCGCGGCTTGGCCCATCTCATCGCCTTCGCCCTGGACCAGGGCGAGAATCTTCTCAAGCTGAAGGTCCGTGAGCTTGTTCCCGTGCAGCGTCGCGCAGCGCGCCAGGTCGGCCATGAACTCGAGCCTGTGCTCCTCAGGCCGCTGCCCGTCCAAAGCCGCTTCCGCCAAGGCCCGTTGGGATTCAGGGGTTCCGAAGAGCGTCAGGGCGTCGGCAGCCAGCAGCTTCACGTCGTCCCGCGGGTCGTCCAGCGCCGCGATCAGCGCCGGCTGGGCGTCGATCACGTTGTAGACCGCGCTCGATTCGGCCGCGAGCTGCCGCAAGAGGTCCACCGCGGTGACGGCGAAGTCGTCCGCATCTTCCGGGGAGATCGCACCCGAAGCGGCCGCCACCTGCTCCATCGCGGACGAAAAGCCCTCATCCCCCGCCGAGAGGTAAACCCGCTCAACGTTCTCGAACCGTGCTTCGGCGGCGGACTGCTCGCCCGGGCGGGTGATGAGGACCACGGGCACGGCCGCGAGCTTGTAATTCAGCGACGCCTGATGGTAGAGGTCTTCCGCGCGGGCGAGAGGTTGATCCACGACGATCAGGTCCACGCCGGGGCTGAGGTTGATCGAATCCGCCACGTCGCCGAGGGTCGTCCCGGAATAGACGGTAAAGCCCTGGTTGGCGACGACGGCCTGGAGCTGGTTCGCCCGATCCCGGTCGGAGGCGACGACCACGGCGTACCGCGCATCGCTCTGCCGCGCCGC
>JBGTFI010000385.1:0-11324 GCA_041747335.1 Phycisphaeraceae bacterium
GCCGAACGCTCGCCGCCGCCGCCGGAACCATCGAGCGCACCGCGCTGGTGGCGCTGCTGCGCGGCCACCTCGATACGCCGCTGAACGTCGTCAACGTCCGCCACATCGCCGAACAGCGCGGCATCCGCCTGCGCACCAGCACCGTCGATGACGACAAGGCCGCCGGAGAGCGCATTTCCCTTGAAATCCACGGCCAAGGCACCGAGGGCACGCCCCCGCGCCGCATCGTCGGCCGGGTGTATCAGGATCTGCGTCCGCGCGTGATAGAGATCAACGGCTACCACATGGACATGGTCCCCGCCGGGGACATGGCGCTGATCCTCAACGACGACCGCCCGGGCATGATCGGGCTGGTGGGCCACAAGTTCGGCGATGCGCAGGTGAACATCGCCGACATGGCGATCAGCCGCCGCAACGACACGGCGCTCATGCTCCTGAAGCTCGACGCCCCCCCGCCGGACACGCTCATCGAGGAACTCCGCAAGCAACCGGGGATACGGAAGGTCGCGGTGGTGAAGCTGCCGGGGGAGAAGAGTTGATCCTCGAAACGAGCCGCGCGCGTCAGCAAGCGGTCCCCCTTGATTCACCTCGCAAATTTTCTTCACATTTTCGCCGCGCCGCTATTGACTCCCCCCCCCCCGGTAAAGTAGGGCAAGTTAGAGCATCCTCTTCCCAAGAGCCCGCTGGTGTTCCGGGGCCCGGGGGAAGGGGCATCTTGGAAAGGGGCCGCGCATGGCTTTGGGTTCCGATGTGACGCCCGCCTTGGGCGCATGGGCAAAGGTGATTCAGATTGGCGGCATGGCGCTGGCCGACTCGCACCCGGCCAACCGCATCACAAACCCCACCGGACAGATCACCGACGGCACGCGGAACTTCCTCGTCGTGCCTTCCGGGGGCAAGTTTTTGAGGCTTTCCATGGCCTACCCCGTCACCCTCGGCCCGCCGGCGGACCTGGACCTGATTCCCGCCATCGTCATCCAGTGCTTCGGCTACAACAGCGCCGATCCGGAGGGCGAGCCGCACGCGCTGTCGAACCTCAACGGGCAGAGCCTGATCACCATTGATGTACTCCCGGAGACGGACATCGTGGACGGCACGATGAAGTTCACCTTCGCCCGGCCGAACCAGCACACGATCGATTGCGATGGCTGTCCCAAGGTGCTGGTCGGCCTGGCCGAGGCTTTGCGGGGCGATAGCTGCGCCCGGGTGCTGCTAGCCTACCTCCGGGGCAAGGTGATCGGATAAGAGCGCGCCTAGAATGGCTTCGAAGCGGTTTTCGCAAGGGAAAGGAGAACGCGAGATGACATCGGGCAAGGCTTGCGGGATCTGGCGAAGCGCGTGCGTGGCGGTTTGCGCGGCCATGTTCGCTGGCGTGTCGGCGCTCGCCGGGACTGGCCCGCGCGATGAAGGCCCGGCCGCGTTCATCTGGGATGCGGACCACGGGATGCGCGACCTGACGGATCTATTGATTGATGAGTACGGGCTTGATCTGGGGGGCGTCATCCTGAGCAGCGTCAACGGCATCTCCGCCGACGGGACGGTGATGTGGGGCACCAAGGGGATCACCAGCATTGAAGACACGTTGTATTGGCGGCTGACGCTCGACGGTGATACGGCGGTGTATGAACCGCTGACGGAGCTTGGGGGATTTGCATTTCCGGGTATGCCGCGGGTCACGCTCAACGTCATGTCGCGGGATGGCAAGGTGTTCGGCGGCCGCATCCGGGAGGATCGTGATGATGTGACTGAAGCGTTCATCTGGTCGCAGGAGACGGGCATCTTGCGGCTGGGCCGATTGCTCGAGGGATCGCTCAGTGAGGTCAGCGCCCTGTCGTTTGACGGTTCGGTCGCGGTCGGCCGGGCGCGGGTTCCGCAGGACCATGCATTCCGCTGGACCGCCGAGACGGGCATGGTGGACCTGGGCGACCTGCCGGGAGGGGCGAACTTCAGTTGGGCGCGTGCGGTGTCGGATGACGGGGTGGTGGTGGGGGGGGACAGCTCGTCGACGAGGAGTGGGACGTCCCTGACTGCGGCCGAGGCGTTCCGCTGGACTGAGGAAACAGGGTTGGTAGGATTGGGAGATATCCCACCAAGCGATCGGTTCCATAGCAGAGCATCGGTCATATCCGGAGATGGAAGGCTGATCGGAGGCATCGGAGGATACTTCTATACTCTGGAGGAAGGCTGGGAGCAGTTCGGGTTCAGTGCGAAGGCGATCTCGTTCGATGGCACCTACATGGTCGGCGAGGGGAATTTCGGCCAAGGAGTTGAGGGGTTCTTGTGGAGTACGGAGGAAGGCTTCTTGCCGCTTGGTGATCTTCCGGGAGGACGCTTTCGAAGCGAGGCGCTTGGCGTGTCCGACGATGGACGCATTGTTGTCGGATGGGTTGAGGTTCCGGAACCTGGAACCCTAGTGGTCATCGCCGTAGGCATCACGCTGGCCATGATGAGGTCGGAAAAGGTGTGGCAAGTCGCGATCGTCATGTGAGCATCACCCTAAGGATGGATCATGCCGGAGATGGACATCGGTTTCTACGTCTGGGCACCCCCGCCGGGCGAGCCGACTAAGACACCAAACCCGGTCCCGATCGATGCCCTTTGGTACAATGCAATGTTTGTGCCATTCGTCAAAATCCGCGTCGGTCAGCTTAACAGCGAGCAAAGCCGACCTCCGGGTACGGACCGTTTCGACACGGACTTTCCCGTGGAAACGTTTGAGAACCTGGTCATCCGTCTGGGAGAATGGTGGAGCTACTTATTCGGCAATCCAGTCGACGACGATCCCCTCAACCCGAGAACCCACATCTACCCCAACGCCAACAGGCCGGTGGCCTTGTTCTTCCAGCAATGGGGCGTTCGTGGCGTCACCACGGGGACGGGTGAATACACCGTCCCGGCCCTGATGCAGAACGACGGCGACCGAGTGGGCGCGGGAAGCAAGCCCCCGCCGGCCTCGAACCGAGGGAGCATCTACGCCGGCGTCGGCGCGGAGGCGTGTAGCCAGTTCATTGACGACCTCCTCGAAACCTGGGAGGAATCGGGCCCGCGCGACATGATGATCGAAAGCCTTCTCTGGGATCTTGAAGAGAGCATCAGCGTCAACTGGGTCATCAACGAGGTGGATGGCGACGGCGATCCGAAGGGCTGGCTGTACTGGGCGATCAACGATGACCGCTACGGCGATGACCCCATGATTCCCGGCGAGCGGATTATCGACGATGTTGGAGCGAGGGCGCCGCGCACGCTCAAGTATGTCTGGGAGCAGGAGGCGTGGCCCCGCTTCGATGTCAACACGAAGCATTTGGATGAGGCCCAGCGCTGGGTTGCGCCGATCAACCAGCCGATCGTCCGGTTCATGTTCACACTCGGCGTGCGGGCGTTTGACTGGCGGCTGCATGAGACGCTGTACTCGAAGTTCAAGGAGTGGGAGTTCTCCGATGCGCCCGGCGTCAAGCCGTGGGCGGACCTGACGGCGGGGAACTACGCGGTGGTCACCGCGCACGAGACCGAGCCGGTCAACAGTGTGGCGGACATGATGCCGTGGCTGACGCGGTTCACGCCGGACTGGCTCTGGGCCGACTTCTCCGTCCCGCTCTTATATCCGACGCGCCGCCACATCGGAACGGGGGACAACGTCATGGACATCTACCCGATGTGGGGCAAGGGGCACTGGTCGGCGGGCGAGTTCATGCACTGGAGCGTCAACCGGCGACTGCACCAGACCGCGCAGGGCAACCGATGGAGCAAGGAGATATTCCCGGTCATTCTCTCACCGGGTCGCACGTTCTCCGACAACACGGGCGTCATCTACACGATGACGGATGAAGACTTCGAGATTCTGCTCGACGCTGCGTATGCCTACGGCGCACGCCGGTTCTGGGTCTTCACCGGCGATTTGGGAGCAGGACGCGCCGACCCCATCCCCCCGGACCCCATCACCCACAAAACCGTCTGGCAACGCATCGGCGAGGCGTTTGATGCGCTCAACACACGGACCAAGAACCCCGCGCGCCGGCGGCGCGGGCGCTGGCCGAACAAGATCGAGTAGCCCGGCGGCGCGCCGGGCGGGCATTTCTCCAACCGGGAAAGGAACGAGCATGGCGAATGAGATCACGGTGGTGACGAGCATGAGGGCGGCGAAGGGTGACTACAACTTCGCCCGCAACGTGGGGGAGATTCAGGATGACTGGACGACGGCCATTTCATCCGAGGGCGTGATGAAGGTGACCTCCGCTGGCACTGCGGAGGCAGTGCCGCTGGGGGATGTCAGCTCCACCCAACTGGGCTGGGCGTGGTTCCGCAACCTCAGCGCCAGCGACACGGTGGAGATCGGGGTACTGGCGGCCACGACCTTTCATCCGCTGATTAAGCTCGCCGGGGGGCAGCTCGCCTTGGTGAAGCTGCCGGGGGAGAAGTAGGGCCCCAACGAGCCGCGCGCGAACAGGTCGGAGCAATATACGCAGAAGTACGCCCTCGGAAGCGATCACATGTTCGACTTCAGCCCCCCTTGCGTCACTGAGATCGCGCCCGATGTCTTCCGCATCGGCATGTACGCGCGCAAGCTCGACCTCCAGTTCAGCTATTTCCTCGTGCGCGATGACGAACCGCTGCTGTTCACCACCGGCCTGCGCTCCACCTTCGACACGGTGCGCGAGGCGGTGGCCCGTCTGATCGATCCGGCGACCCTCCGCTGGATCGGATTCAGCCACTTTGAGTCCGATGAGTGCGGCGCGCTCAATCACTGGCTCGAGGCCGCGCCCCACGCCGTGCCCGTGTGCAGTTTCGTCGGCGCGGTGGTGAACGTCAGCGACTTCGCCATCCGCCCCCCACGCGGCATGATGGATTCCGAAGTGCTCACGACCGGACGATACCGCTTCCAGTTCCGCTCCACCGCGCAGCTCCCGCACGGGTGGGACGCGGGCGTTTTCTTCGAAGAAACCCAGCGAACCCTCCTCTGCTCGGACCTCTTCCACCACAACGGCGACGGACCGCCCCTGGTCGAGACCGACCTCACCGACCGCGTGCGCGGGGCGATCCGCCGGATCCAGGCCGGCCCCCTGGCGAACTACATCCCCTACACCGCGCGCACGCGGCAGATTCTCCATTCCCTGGCCGAGCTTAAGCCCAAGACCCTGGCGATCATGCACGGATCGAGCTACCAAGGCGACGGCGCCAAAGCCCTTCGCGACCTCGCGGACGTGATGCACCAGACACTGGGGGAGGGTTAGGGAACGAACAAGCAGGGTCACCAATGTGGCAGGCAGCAATCACTTGTTGAAGCAGGCAAGGTGATACCGCGCGATGGCAGTCAGCCCACTGGCGCCGGCACCTGCTGACGCCTCAATCAGGTTCTCGAGTATCTCTCGCAGGTGATCCCCGTAGACGGGATCGTCCCAGCCAGCAGCATAAAAGCAGCGGTAGGCATCCGCGAATTGGCCACTCCTCATGTAACGCCTGCCTCGATCAAGCCAGAATTGCATGATCGACTCGCTTCGATGCGGCGCATCAGGTCGAGAAGCGACGTTCAGGTACGGATGCTCGCTCATGCGCTCTTCAAGAAGCAGCGCCTGTAGCCGTTTTACAGCGAAGTTCTTTAGTTCAGTCGGACTTGTACACCAGCGCATCGTAAAGTCTCCGGTCGTTCCATGCGCCTCCAATCCCTGCGTGTAGTGATTGATCGCCCGCGTCGTGTCGCCGCACTTCTCCGCAGCCAAGCCGGCCACCGCGTGTGGCCAGGCAAGGTCATCCCTTACGGCAAGCACTGCCTTCGCGTGCGATTCCGCCTGATCCCAGTCTTGTGCCCGCAACTGCGACCGGGAACACCCCGTAATCCGCTCCAGACGGGGGAGTTGGCCACTTGGAATACTCGAAGGGTCGAACATCCAACGTTCGAGGGTTGGCCAGTCAATCCCGATTTTGTCGGCGAAGCTTTGTCCGCCGGCTTGATGGCAGGCCCGTTCAAGGCCGGTGGTCAGGCTTTCCTTCGTAAGGTCGCGACGAATGGCGACCTCGGCGTATCCCAGTTCGTCCAGAAGTCGGGCCAATCGTTGCACGGCCCGTTCCATAGAAGTCGGATGCGTAGCTCGTCCTCCGAGCAGCCTGCTCAAAAGGCCAGGGCTCTTGGTTGGTCTCAGCTCATCCGCGAGAGAATCGCGGAACCTTGCCCACCTGCCTTCAGAATCGTTCCGTCGTGCCATGCACCAATCCGCCCACCTCAGGACACTATCAGGGCCTGCTTCCGATTCGCTGCGAACCGCATCGTAAACAAGTACCTCGTGAAGATCCTGCGCGATGGGATGCCAACTCCCGCCTTCATGGTCCCACTCAACGAACTCCCGAACCGCGCCATCGAAACCAAAGCGCATCGCGATGACGTCCCCAAAGCCGTTATCAAGTATCGGAAGCGTATCCGGCAGCATGAGTCCCCCCCATAGGGTGGAAGGTGGCGTAGCCAACAAATACTCCGGGGGAACAGGCTCGGAGAAGTGGGTATCGACTCGACTCCTCCATACCTCTTCGTCGTACCAGGCGACGACGTCGGCGGGAAGCGAGATTCCGAAGCGTTGCGCGAGTCGTTTCGACCAATGACCCATCAACCATCTCCCGCAGCCCACCGTCCCTCACTCCTCCTCCTGCCCCACACACTCCTTTAGAAACCGCACCATCCGGGGCCGATACGTCCGCCCGTGCTTCGTCAGCGCATCGAGGTGTTGCCCCCCCGGTATGAGCCAGAGCTTGGCCGATGGTCCCACTTTCTCGTGGAGCATCCGCGCGTGCCGCACCGGGACAATCCGGTCATTCTCACCATGAAGAATCACAAGAGGCGTTTGCGCCAGCCTGTGAACGACCGGGCCGGGGCTGTGAGCATCGCTGATCGCCGAATCCACCAGCGCGTGCCCGGAGACCTGCGATGACCCCGCCAGCGCGACCTTGTCCCGGGCGATCTCGCGATAGGAATAGAACGCGCCCTCGACGATCACGCCCCGCACGTGCTCAGGCCCATCTTCCGCCACCACCGCGATCGCCACCGCCCCGCCCAGGCTCTGCCCGAACACGACGATACGCGCCGCATCCACATCCTTCCGCGCGCGGACATACTTGAGCGCCGCCACGCCGTCGGCATGAACGCCCTCGCGGTCGGGCCGGCCTTCTGATCGGCCGTAACCGCGATAGTCGAATGTAAAGACGTTGAACCCCGCCTTGGGCAGCCAAGCAACAAAGGGCAGGTGGGCGCTGATGTTCT
Source organism: Phycisphaeraceae bacterium (assembly GCA_041747335.1). Lineage (GTDB taxonomy): Bacteria > Planctomycetota > Phycisphaerae > Phycisphaerales > Phycisphaeraceae > JBGTFI01. The sequence goes on from JBGTFI010000385.1 coordinate 7,244, forward strand.
GCGCGTTGCCGTGAAAGTGAACCACCGTGCCCCGCGCTTCCCCGGCAGCCGGCATGAACCAGCCGTGCAGCCGCGTGCCGTCGCCGCTTTCAAAGATCACCGACTCGAACGCCAACCCATGATCCGCCGGGGAACCGTAATCCGTGGTGTCCGGGTAATAGAAAGGCCCGGAAGCGCAGCTTGACAGAAGCAGCACGCAAGAGAGCCCAAGCATCGTTCCGCGCTGTCCCGGCATCACGACATCATAGTCGAAGCATTCCCGCTGGACCGAACCCCCGCTATCATACCCCCATGCAGCTTCTTGCCCGGTGGTTCTGGTATCTGCTGCCCGCCAACCCCATGCTCGTCCGGATCGTTCAGGGGGGTTCGCGGCGGTTTCAGCATCTGCTCGTCCGCATGGGGTACCTCGGCGCGCTCATCGCCCTGGTGATGATCGGGCTGCTGGCCGGGCAGGGGGTCGGTGGGTCGGTGGACCTGAGCGACCTGGCCAAGTCCGGGGCGCGCATCTTCTCCCTCGTCGCCTATGGGCAGGTCATTCTCATCTGCCTGATCGCTCCGCTGTTCATGGCCGGGGCCATCGCCTCCGAGCAGTCGGGCAAGACCTTCGACATCCTCCTCACCACCCCGATGACGAACCTCCAGATCGTCCTGGGGTCGCTCTTCGGGCGGCTGTTTTTCGTCTGGGCGCTGCTGGCGGGGGGATTGCCGCTCTTCGCGGTGCTGCTGGTCTTCGGCGGCGTGCCGGTGAAGTCCATCTTCATCGCCTTCGCCGTCGCGGGGCTTACGGCCCTGACCGTTGGGGCGGTGGCGGTGACGCTCTCGGTCATGCGCACCGGCGGGCGCAAGGCCGTGTTCGTCTTCGTCGTCGCCATCGCCGCCTACCTCGTCCTGGGCTACGCGGTGGACTACTTCCTCATCCGCAGGCTCACCAGCGCCCCCGGGCAGACAACGTGGTTTACTCCCCTGCACCCGCTGCTGGTTCTGGAAAGCTCGATCCACAGCGCGACCTATCAGCCGCCCGATCCCCAGACGCTCGGCGCGCTTCCGGGCGTGCTGCGGTTTTACCTCGCCCAGCCGTTCGCCGCCTTCGCGGCGCTGAGCGCCCTGGTGAGCGGCCTGCTGGTGATCTGGAGCGCCCTGCTCGTGCGCCAGCTCGGCGAAGGATCGGGGCGGATCCGAACGCTCCTGGCCAAGGCCCTGCGCCGCCCCGCGCCGGGGGAGCGCCGGCGCGCCCCGCGCTGGGTGGGGACGAACCCGATCGCCTGGCGTGAATCCCACACGCGCGGCAACATGGCCGCCGCCATCGCCGCGCGATGGAGCTTTACCGCCCTGGCGGTCGCGGCTGGGGTGGGGCTTCTGCTGGCGTACCATTTCCAGAAGCTCCCGGCCTTACCCAATCCCGGCGGCGCGCCGGGCACGCTCGCCCCGCACGAAGTCTTCCACCTCGGGCTGACCACGCTGCTGCTCATGGAACTGGCGGTGGTCTCGCTGGTGGCGATTTACATGTCGGCAGGAAGCGTCAGCCGGGAACGCGAAGACGGGTCGCTGGACATCCTGCTGACCACCCCCGTGACCCCGAAGCAGTACATCTGGGGCAAGCTCAAGGGGTTGGTGTCGTTCCTCACGACGCTCCTGGCCGCCCCCATCGGGACCGTGGCGATCGTGTCGGTCTACATCCTGATCGGCAAGTTCTTCCAGATGAAGCTGGCGACCGTCTCGTACCCGCTGGTTTCCTCCGCCGGGGCAGGGACGGTGCGCGGGGATCTGCTCCTGCCCGAAGCGCCGATCCTGCTGACCCTGCTGCTGGTACCGTTCGTGGCTCTGTGCTGCATCGTGGGGATGAACTGGAGCGTCAAGTCCAAGACTGTGCTTGGCGCGGTGGTGCCGACGATGGGGATCATCGGCGCTTTGGCGCTGGTGATGGGTTTCTGCGGGTTCGCCTCGGCCCAGCAGCTTCCGGTCGTCGGGCCGATCATCAACGCGCTCAGCCCGGTGACGAACATCGTCGCCATCGTCAACCCCTGGTCCAGCATCAGCGGGTTCTCCGAGGAACCGCAGGTCGGGAGGATCAGCCTCCTGGTCGGCGCGCTCATCGCCGCGGGCGTCTACAGCCTGGTGGTCTACGCCACCCTGCTCAACATCGTCCGCGGCTTCGACCACACCGTGCGAAGGCTGACGGGCACGGGATGAAGGGCAGCCGCGACGTCCCCGGACTCAAGACTCAATACTCCAGACCCGCGACTTCCCAAAAAAGCATGGGCGGCTACTGGCAATTGCTGCCTTCGCCGCCCATGTGGGGTTGGGGTCCGGGGCGAGTGTAGCGGATCGACCACCGCTGTGGGTATCTGCTTTTCCGTCGTCTGGGGCTGGGTTCTCCGCGGTGCCTAGTCCCCTGTGGCTATAACAATCGACGGATCCGGGAGGATATTCCAGTGTTGAAAGGGCTTTTTCAGGCCCGTCGATCCACCGCACATCCCGTTTCTCACCGCAGGGCGTCTATAATGTCTAAACCTACCCCAGAGAGCATGAATGCCGCAAACATCCACAGATATTCGCTTCTTCTCATCCCTCAGCGACGAATCAGGCACGGACCAGGCCGTTTCCGACTGCCTCGATCAGGTCCAGGCGGCCCTCGGGGGTAAGGTGAACCTGCTCTTCGCCTTCTATTCGGCCCACCATCTCCCCCGGATTGACAGCCTTCACGAACGCCTGCGCCGTGACCTTCCAGACGCGACGGTCCTGGGCGTCTCGGCCGAAGGGGTGATCGGAAGGGGCAGGGAGATCGAGGGCAGGCCGGGGCTTTCGGTGCTGGCCGCCTCGATGCCCGGAGCGGAGCTTGCCCCGTTTCACATCGCACGAGATGAATGGACCGACATCCTGACCGATGAATCCGCCCTTCGGACTCGACTTCTGGGGGAAAGCATGGCAACGGACGATGCCCGCTGCGTGCTGCTGTTTCCTGATCCGTTCAGCACCCCCTTGCTCAAGGCGCTTCCGGTGATCGACGACGCCCTCCCCGGCGTTCCGGTCATCGGCGGGGTGGCGTCCGCGGCCCGTCAGCCGGACGGAAACCGACTGATGCTCAGTGACCAACTCCTCCGCAGCGGCGCGATCGGGCTGACCCTCGGCGGAGACATTCACGTCGCCACCACCGTCAGCCAGGGCTGCCGGCCGATCGGTAAACCGTTCGTCATCACCAAAGCCAAGCGCCACATCGTCCAGGAAGTCGGCGGGCGTAAGGCGCTGGAGGTCATCGAGGAAACCGTCTCCGAGCTTTCCGACAATGACCGAGAGCTATGCCAGACCAACGGGCTGCTGATCGGGCGGGTGATCAACGAATACAAGGACCGCTTCGGCCGAGGCGATTTCCTCATCCGCTCCATCATCGGCGCCGATCGCGACAGCGGCTTCGTCGCGATCGGCGACCCCCAACTGCGTATCGGGCAGACGGTGCAGCTTCACGTGCGCGACCAGGCGACCGCGCAGGAGGACTTCCGACTGCTTCTGGAAGCGCAGAAGATTCACGGCCCGGCGAGCGGGTCGCTGTTGTTTTCCTGCAACGGCAGGGGCACGCGGCTGTTCGATCACCCTCACGCCGATGCGCGGATGATCCAGGAGGCGCTGGGGGAGGTTCCGCTGGCGGGATTCTTCGCCGCCGGCGAGATCGGCCCGGTGGGCGAACAATGCTTCCTCCACGGCCACACCGCCAGCCTCATCGCCTTCCGCCCCGGCGAACCTGGGTAAGAGTTAGGCGTTGTGAGTTTTGGGCGTTGGTGGAACCCGTTGGGTGCCATGGGCAAGGCTCTGATTGCCCGTGCAACCCATGCATCCGGCGCCTGCGCGTACTCACACCCTCTCGCACGGTTCAACGCGCGCAGAACACCCACTCGCATTGTGCTACGTCAAATCGCGAGGCTACACGCCGACAAGCTCGGCCTTGGCCTGGAGCCAGTTCTCGACGTCCTGGCCCGCGGGGCAACCCTTGCGCATCCAGATCTCGTAAGCGCGGCGGGCGATCGCGTCTGTGGAAGGCTCGACGCGCCTGCTGGTGACCGTCGCGGACTTCGTGTGGGGCCGCGCG
>JBGTFI010000386.1:0-1531 GCA_041747335.1 Phycisphaeraceae bacterium
ACGATGAAAGAAGAACGTTCGCTGGTTACACTGTGTCCTCACAGGTCGGCCTCCTTGCCAGGCGCTAAGGTTGGTTGCACAACACCCTTATGCCAGCAAGGCCGACCTTTTTCAATCCCACGGTGAGAAATGCGGGCTAAAGCCTGATGGCGGGCGAGACGCCCGCCCCACTGTCCAGAGGGGGGGCGGGGCGGAATGCCCGGTAAAACCGGCAGGGTTGGTGCAGGGCGGGTGGGCGTTACAAACGACGGCCGGGGTATCAAATCCCATCGGCCTATCTGGCGGGGGGTGGTGGTCAGGTCGATCAATCGTTCGGCGGTGTGCGTAGATGGTTCGGCGAGGCATGGGGCTGATACGATGCCCTCCCGCCGCGCACCTGGCGGCCGTAGCCGCCTTTCCCGACTCCCCGACCCCAGACTCCAGACTCCAGACCCCCCGACTCCCCACCCCCCGAGGCCAGCGTGAGCGACGAGCGAGGCTCCGATAACCTGACGGCTGACCTGGCGGCCCCTTCGGGCAGGCACGTGGTGCTGCACACGCGGGTGGTGACGGAAACCGGCGGCGGGCCGGATAAGACGATCCTCATGTCCGCGCCGTTCCTGGCGGAGAGCGACTACTGGCTGGTGGCGGCCTACATGCACCCACCGGGCGATCCGGGCTTCGAGGCGATCCGCAAGCGGGCCGCGGCGCTGGGATCGCCGCTGATCGGCGTGCCGGATCGCGGGCCGCTCGACGGCGGGGTGCTGCGGAAGATGCTGGGCCTGTGTCGGCGGCTGAACGTCGAGATCTGGCACGGGCACGATTACAAGTCCAACATGCTCGGGCTGATGCTTCGGCCGTTCCACAAGATGAAGCTGGTCACCACCGTTCACGGGTGGGTCAAGCACACTTCGCGCACCCCGCTGTACTACGCGGTGGATCGCTGGTCGCTGCCTTACTACCACCACGTGATCTGCGTGTCGGACGACCTGGCCGAGCGGGTGGAGAAAGTGGGCGTCTCCCCGGAGCGGATTTCGCTGATCCATAACGCGATCGACGAGAAGACGTTCCGCCGGACGCACGCGGCCAGTGATTCGCCGCTGCGGCGTGAAGGAAGCGTTCCGACTGAGCGCGTGTTGTTGGGGGCGATGGGCAGGCTGAGCGCGGAGAAGGGTTTTGCGGTGCTGGTGCAGGCGGTGGGCGAGCTGGTTCGGGAGGGGCTGGACATCGAGTTGTGGATCGCGGGGGATGGGGATGCGCGGCCGGAGCTTGAGAAGCTCATCGCCGCGCTGGGGCTTAGTGATCGTGTCAAGCTCACCGGCTTCGTAAGCGACACCATCGCTTGGTTCGGGGCGCTGGATGGGTTTGTCCTGTCGAGCCTGCGCGAGGGGCTGCCGAATGTGGTGCTCGAGGCGATGGCGATGGAGGTTCCGATCGTCGCGACGCGCGTGGCGGGGGTGCCCCGGCTGATCGAGGAGGGCAGGACGGGGCTGCTGGCCGAGCCGGGCGACCGGGAATCGCTCAAGGCGGGTATCCGCCGGTTGGCGGCCGA
>JBGTFI010000387.1:0-2553 GCA_041747335.1 Phycisphaeraceae bacterium
ACGATGAAAGAAGAACGTTCGCTGGTTACACTGTGTCCTCACAGGTCGGCCTCCTTGCCAGGCGCTAAGGTTGGTTGCACAACACCCTTATGCCAGCAAGGCCGACCTTTTTCAATCCCACGGTGAGAAATGCGGGCTAAAAACCCCCTTGGCGCTATCGTAAACGGGGGTTGAATCCCATATCGCTGTCCCGCGCGGGCCGATTCTGCCCACGACTTGCCATATGGCTCGGTGTGCAGCCGCGCGGCCTCGCGCGCCCTAACCCTTTGTCTTTCCCGCACTTTCCCGCATTGTCCCGGATTGTCCCGGATTGACGCCGATTGTCATATTGATCGTCCCCTTACGGGAGAGGCTCAATGCGAGGAAAGCCGTCTCGACCGGCCCGGATACGGCGGACTCGGCCGACGCTTCAAAGTGTCGCCTCTCCCCACGATGTTGCCTCGCCCGCACGAACCGGACCGTGAACAAGTTGACCCAAACCGCAACGCCCGGTGATCCGCCGAAGATCACCGGGCCTCTTGCGGCTTTTGCGCGCGTCCTCTGTCCGGCACAGCCGGACCTACACCCCGCCCTCCCCCACCCGCCAGTTCAGCATCACCACCGCCACATCAAAAAGCGCATGACAACCGGCCGCGATCCCGATCCCGCGCAACAGGTAGATGGCTGTGAAGTACGCCCCCGCCACCAGGTAGAAGAAGCTCCGGCCGATCGTGAACGGGTTCGTCCGCTCATCGAAGTGGTACCACACGAACGCCAACACCGGCAGTCCCACGGCCAACCACTCGCCCACCTGCTCCGGCAGCGCCAGGTAATCCACCAGAAAAAGGTGCAGCGCCGCGATCAGGATCAGCCGGAACAGCATCTCCTCATACACCCCCGCGCCCACGCTGAAGACCAGGTCCCCCTGCCATCCGCCCGCGGCGCCGACGCCCGGCGACGAAGCCGTCACCCCCTCGAGCGCCAGCACCTTCGAGAACGCCAGCAGCGGAAGCGCCAGCGCCAAAGCCTCAGCCAGCATGGCCGGATAGAGCACCGCGTCCACCTTCCAGGGATCCTTCCGCACGAAATGCCACGACAGCAGCACCGCCACCACGATCACCCCCGGCAGGTAATAGCCCGTCACCCCGAACCACTCGAAAAAGACGCTTAGCAGCAGCCGCGCCCGGTTGTGGACATCCGCACCGCCCCAGGCCGTCGAGGAAAGATACAGCACCCCCAGCTCATAGAAGAGGATGAACGGCAGCAGAAAAATCAGGCACTGCAACGGCCGCTGAACACGGTTCCAGTAGGCCTGCGGGTCCGTCGGCGGAAAGGCGCCGTCCCCCTTTCGGCGCGTGGGGCGCTTGCGGGAAGGGCTGGTGCGCTGGTTCGCGGCCTTGGGCATGGGGAGGGAAACCGCCCGCTCACACGCGCGGGGCGATCGAAGAGCCTAATCGTAATTGAGGACGGCGTGAACGCGATCGTGCGGCCGAAGTTTGTCCCGACCCTTGAGAAACGTAAGTTCAATCAGCACCGTCACGCCGACGATCTCCCCCCCAAGTTGGTTGATCAGATCGCAGCAGGCCTTCATCGTCCCGCCGGTGGCGAGCAGGTCATCGACCATGAGCACGCGCTGGCCTGGCTGGATGGCATCGGCGTGGATCTCGAGGGTGTCGCTGCCGTATTCGAGGTCGTAGGTGATCGCGTGGGTCTTCGCCGGCAGCTTGCGCGGCTTGCGGATCGGGATGAAGCCGGCGCTGAGTGCCTGGGCGATGGCCGTGCCGAAGATGAACCCGCGGCTCTCAGCCCCCACGACCGCCTGGATCCCCTTGCCGCGGAAGGGGTTGGCCATGTATTCCACCGCCAGCGCCAGCCCCGGGGGGCTGGCCAGCAGCGGTGTGATGTCCTTGAAGACGATGCCCGGTTTGGGCCAGTCCGGAATATCACGGATCAGAGCGTGCAGGTTCATGGGCGGCAAATCCAAAGTCAGATCGTCCAAAGCCCAAAGTCTAGAGGCAGGAGTTCCAAGTTCCAAGTTGCAAGTTTCAAGTTCAAGACTACAAGTGGCGGATGAGATGGCAGACTGAAGATTTCAGGTCTTGATTCGGCCGATTCCCTAACCCCCAAACCCTACACCCCACACCCTGCTCAACATGGACGCATTTATTATTCACGGAGGAAAACGGCTTCGCGGGACCGTCCGCGTCAACGGCTCGAAGAACGCGACGCTGCCGCTCATGGCCGCGGCGCTGCTCACGGACGAACCGCTGACCCTCCGCGACGCGCCGGACCTGGCGGACATCCGCAACATGGTCAAGCTCCTGGGCACGCTCGGGTGCCGGGCCCAGCTGACGCCCGGTGAAATCGGCGACGGGCGGGCGATGAAGCTCCACGTCGATGACCTTGCCCCCTGCGAAGCCCACTACGACATCGTCCGCACCATGCGGGCGAGCATCTGCGTTCTCGGACCGATGCTAGCCAAGCGCGGCGAGGCACGGGTCTCCATGCCAGGAGGCTGCGCCATCGGAGACCGCCCGATCGACCTCCACCTGACCGCGCTCGAGAAGATGGGCG
>JBGTFI010000388.1:0-3923 GCA_041747335.1 Phycisphaeraceae bacterium
CAGCAACCTGGACACCGAGAGTGAGCGGCTGATCCAGTCCGGGCTGATGACCCTCCTGGCGGAGCGAACCTGCTTTGTGATCGCCCACCGGTTGAGCACCATCCAGCACGCGGACCTCATCCTGGTGCTGGAGAACGGGCGAATCGTCGAGCGCGGGGGGCACGATGAACTGATGGCCGCCAGCGGGAGGTACCGCCACATGGTCGAGCTTCAGACCCAGCCCCCGCCCCCGGACCCGCCCCACCCCCAAGGCCCAAATGGGGCGTCCGAAGCGGACTTGGCGAGTGCAAACCCGGATTTCGAGCACGCAGCCCGGAATTGAAAAGCGGGACCGCATGGTGCGATCCCGCTTCCCTCTCCCTCGCCGCTCGCGCGGAAAACATTTTTTTTATTTTAAGCTGGGTGGGTTGCAACGTCTGGGCATGAGCGCCTATAATCCTCCCAGCTTAACAATTGCCCCTTCCCCCTCCTACAGCCCTGGGTGGACCTAGTCCATCCCAGGGTTGTTTTTTTCCACTCCCCCCCGGAATCCCCCGACCTTCCTTCCGGACCCGAAAAGCCCTTCCCTTTCGGCTCGCGCTTCCTACAGCCCCTCGCCCACACGGGCGGTCGAACTTCGATGATGGAAGGATACGGACCCCGCACCTACCCCGCTATCCGCTTGTCCCGGTATAGTCGTACCCATTTTCCGGTAAACGGATGCCCGGAACATGACTTCGCGTCTTCGGGCCCCTTGCCCTGACGGGCGCTCACTCCACCGAGACCGCGGCCACCACCGCCCGGTGATCCGATGGATAGGGCGCAACCACGAGATCAGCCCGATCCGCACGCTCCCCGACAATCCGGCACTCGAGAATCCGGATTGGCCCTGACGCGTAGACGAAGTCGATCCGGTCGTGGCGGTCCGCCGGGTCGGCTTCCCGGGTGATCGGCGTCCAGGTCCACCCGGGATGCGCGGACTCATCCGGGTGAACAGCCCGCCAAGCGTCGATCATGCCCGCGCCGGCCACGGCCAGGCTGGTGGGGTACTCAACTTCCATCGGAACGATTCGAGCGTCTGCCGCCCGTCGCGTCCAGTCCAGGTGCGAAGGTTCGTTGAAATCCCCCGTGAGGAACACGGGCAACCCGGACATGACCGCGACCTGAAGCTCCCCCAGCAATCGATCGAGCTGTCTTCCGCGCGCCTGTCGCGCGGCCTCGATGAGCTGCGCCGGGGTCTCAAGAAAAGGCGCGTTCCCGTAAGGGATCTTCAGAAGCTGGTAGGGTTGATACGGCGCATCGGGCAGGTGGACATTGAAGAGAAACGCCCGCCGCCCGCCTGGAAGTTCGATCACCGCGCCAAAGCGCTGCGGTGTCGCGCCGAGAATGGGAAAGCGGCTGATGATCCCCGGGCTGGATTCCTGGCGCAGGTGATGCCATCCGAGCATCCGCGCCAGTTGGGCGCCATGGTCCGGGCGTTTCCCATCCACCTCCCGGCCGGAAGCCTCCTGAAGCCCCACAATGTCCGCTGCGGACTCCCGAATAACCCTGGCGGATTGTTCAAGCGGTTGCCCGCCGGCATCGCCCCCATGCCAGAGATTGAAGGACATGACGCGAACCGTCAGGGGATTGGATCCCCCATCCGGCCCGTCCTCCTCAGCCGCTCGCGCCGCCATCGGTAGAACCAGTCCCGTCAACGCCAGCACTGTCAGCAACCCTCGAGGCATGATCCATCTCCCCACGGGGACAAGCCCGTTCCCGCACTCATGCCCTCCTGGCCGTCAATGCTCCAGCCCGGTCAACCCCTCTTTGATCGCGTAGCGGGTCAGCTCCGCCACGTTGTGCAAATCCAGCTTCCGCATGATGTTGCGCCGGTGCGTCTCGACCGTCTGGGCGGAAATGTGCAGGGCCTGCGCGATCCCGCCTGAGGTCTTGCCCTCAGCCAGAAGCTGGAGAATCTCCCGCTCGCGGGTGGTCAGCGCGGAGTACGCGGTGCTCGCTGGGCGCGGGTCATCGCGGTTCATCATCCCCTCCACGACGGCCCCGGTAATGTCCGGGCTGAGGAAGTTCTTCCCGGCCATCACCGCGTGCAGCGCCCGCAGCAGTTCATGGCTCGCCGCCTCCTTCAGGACGTACCCCTTGGCCCCGGCTTCGAGCATCTCCAGCACGTAGCGCTTGTCCGAATGGGTCGAGAGCGCGATCACCTTCGCCCGCGGGTTCTCCGCCAGAATCCGACGCGTCGCCTCGATCCCGTTGAGCTCGGGCATCCCGATGTCCATGACCACCACGTCGGGGTGCAGCCGGATGAACAGCTCCAGCGCGTCGCGTCCGTTGCCCGCCTCTCCGACCACATCCACCTCCGCCTCGTTCTCCAGCACGGAGCGCAGGCCGTCGCGCATCATCTGATGGTCGTCCACAAGCAGCACTCGCGTCGTCATCGCGAAATACCTCCGGCCGCGGCCCGCAGGGGCGCGGCCACGGGCGCTTCAAGCACCACCTTCGTCCCCTGGCCGGGGCGCGAGTCGATCTCCATGTTACCCCCAAGCTGGAAGTCCAGCCGCTCGCGGATGCTGAACAGCCCGAACCCGCTCCCCCCGTCCGGTCCCGTCGCCCGCGACACCTCGAACCCCGCCCCACGATCCTCCACCACGATCCGCAGAAGCCCCCCTTCCCGGCGAATGCTCAGCCGGGCCTCCCCCACGCGGGCGTGCTTCGCCGCGTTGATCAGCAGCTCCCGCACCGCGCGGAAGAGAATCACGCGCGTCCGTTCATCCAGCGGCGGGGTCTGCCCGTCGTGCTCGAAGCGCACCTCGATGTGGTAGCGCTCCCGCAGGTCGTCAATCAGCCACTGCACCGCCGGAATGAAACCCAGGTCGTGCAGGATCGGCGGGCTGATCTGGAACGTCAGCGAACGCACGGCCTGGTGCGCCTCGCCGATGATCCGATCCACCTCGTCGATCTTCTCTGTCAGCGCCGCGGCCGAAGCCTGGCCCGCCTGCCGGCGCAGCATGTCCAGCTTCATCTTCGCCAGCGCCAGCGTCTGCCCCAGCCCGTCGTGAAGGTCCACCGCCAGTTCCCGCCGCTCGCGCTCCTCCGTCATCAGCAACTCCGAAGCCAGCGAGCGCAATTGATCCTGATAGGCCTTGATCCTCGCCTCGGTGCGCTTGCGTTCGGTGATGTCGCGGAACATCCACCGCAGCCCGACCACTTCCCCCAGCGCGCTTCGGCTGGGCGCAATGCTGAACATGCAGATGAGCGGCTGGGGAGCGCCCCACGGGGTGATCCGCGCTTCCCAACCGCGGATCGCCTCACCGCGGCGAAGCCGGTCGATCACTTTCTGAAACGCTGCGCGGTCGGCCGGGAGAAGCATCTCCGACAGAGCCCGCCCCGCCAGGTAGGCGCGCTGCACCCCGAAGAGCTCCTCGGCCGCGCGGTTGGCTTCCTGCATCACCCCCCAAGGGTCCGTCACCAGGTATCCGTCCGGCGCCAGATCAAAGAGCGCCTGATAGCGCCAACCCTCATCGCCCGGCGAAAGACCCGTGACCGCCAGCTCTTCATCGCGCAGCGGAAGTTCCTCGCCCACGACGATCGCGCGCGGAACCACCTCATGATCCCTCAGAATGTCCAGGCGCTGCCCGCAGTAGGGACAGTGCGCGTGCTTCCCGGCGAACCGGGCATCCACGCGGAATCGTCTCCCACAGGCGCACGAAAGGGTGATCGCCACGGCGAACTCCTGGACGGACCCGACTGACGATATCCCGCCGCGGGGGGGGGGTCAAAGGGAGGGGGATTGCAGATTGTCGATCACTACTGTCCGGTTAGAAGTCGAACAAAGACAACTGGTTATGATCGAGGCTCGTTTCCATGGTGGTGAGTTCGCGCGAAAACGCTTGAAAAAGCGGGGTTTTCTCGAAAAGGCTCAGGCTCAGGATTTGCAGGATTTC
>JBGTFI010000389.1:0-8883 GCA_041747335.1 Phycisphaeraceae bacterium
GCGCGACGGCGCTCAGCCCCGCGCCGGTCTTGGCCAGGAACTGCCGGCGATCCAGGAGCATCTGCCCGATGGGGGAGGGGACGTTGGGTTTGAAATCTCTACGCATGATTCGTCAAGATCCTCACTTCGCCGGCCACAACATGCCCACGCTGCGCGAGGGCATGGCACCCGCACAGCCATCGTCATCTGACAAACAGAAACTCATTGGTGTTGTAGATCGCCCGGCACACCGCCTCCAGGCCGTGCTCTTGGGCGAGCTTCACCGCGGCGTCGCGCTCGGCGGGGTCGGGTTTGCGGTTGAATGCCAGCTCGAAGGCGCGGTCCACCTGCGCCCCCGGATCGTCGCCCGCCTCGTCACGAAGGCGTTTGGCGAAGATCTCGCACTGCTGGATCACGAACGGGCTGTTGAGCAGGTTCAGCCCCTGTAAAGCGGTGGTCGACCGCGCCCGATCGTGGGCCGGCTGCCCGCCGTCGGGGCAGTCGAAGGCGCCGAAGGTCGAATCCTGCTCCATGCGCACCTGGTAGCGGTAGATCATCCGCCGCCACTCCGCCGGGCCGAAGTGTTCCTTGGGGATGTAGTTGCGCACGTAGTTGTCGTTGGGCATGAACACGTCAAACCCCGGGCCGCCCATCGTCAGGTCCAGCGCGCCGCTGATCTGAAGCATCGTGTCGCGGATCACTTCGGCCGACCCGCGCCGCGGCGGAAACCGCCACAGCATCCGCGATCCGGCATCCACGCGCATCGCCTCTTGGCGCGGCGCCGAGCCCTGGCGATAGGTGCTCGAAGCCATAATCAACCGGTGCATGCGCTTGATCGACCACCCGCTCTCAACGAACACCTGCGCCAGATAGTCCAGCAGGTCCGGGTGCGACGGCATGACGCCGTGCGCTCCGAAGTCGCTGGGCGTGTGAACCAGCCCGGTGCCGAAGTGGTGCTGCCAGATGCGGTTGACCATCACCCGCGCCGTAAGCGGATTGCCCGGGTCGCCCAACCACCTGGCCAGCGCCAAGCGACGCGCGCTCTCGGCCGCGTCCTCACTGAGATCGATAGACCCGAAGATTGTCGGCACGTCCGGGCCGACCTGTTCGCGCTCGGCCAGCGGGTCGCCGCGATAAAGCAGATGGGTCGGTTCGGGCTTCTCGTCAAACCGCCCCGCGTACGCGCTGGGCGTCTGCTTCAGCGCGTTGATTTGCGCGCCCAGTTCCGCCACGGCCGTCAGAAGCTCCCGCGCCCGCGCGGCCTGGTCCTCATCCAGGTGCGCCACCACCGGCTGGTACCGCGCCGCGTCCAGCACCGGGGCGCGATCGCCGGATGACGCGACCGTCCGCCAGGTCCGCCCGTCCATCGACGTTTCAATCCGATAGCCCGTCGCCAGACGGTCGGCGTAGACGCCCTCGCGGTCGCGCCCCCAGACCACGCGGTCGATCGTGTGCGCCTGCGCGAACTCGATCGCCACCCATCCGCCGCCCCGTTCGTCGCTGATCCAGCTTCGTCCGTTGCCGATGCGCCCGTCGTTGACGTGCTCGAGCTTGTGGATCGAGTGGCCTGAGTAACTGCCCGAGGCCGTGGCCACCCCGCCCGCCGCCGCCAGGGCGACGTTGCGCGGCTGAATGCCCAACGTTTCGTGAGTGTAGACCTCCAGTTCGTCGATGCACGGCTCACCGCTGTTGGTTTCCTCGATCACGAAGCGCACGTGCTTCGCCTCCACCGGCTCGAAGCGATCGACGTTGCGCAAGGCGCTGACCGCGCTGCGCATCGCAGGCGGCCCTGCGCTGTGCGATTCCGCCGAGACGAAGGACGCATCGACCGGCTGAAGGACGATCGCATCCGCCGTCACCGCCGCCTGTTGCGATCCGCCGCGTAGAACGATTGCGCTGTTGCTGCCCAGTTCATGCACGCCGACATCGCGCAGACCGCTCCACAGAGGCTGACCGGGCCGGTCGCCCGTGCCGTCGGCGAAGAGCTGCTGATTCACCACCGCGATCGGGTGCTGATCCTCGGCCGTCGCAAGGTCGCCGTCGAGGTCGATCAGGTACTGCGCATCGACGGCGTGCGTCGCCCACCCCGCGCCCCACGACAGCCACAGGCGATACCGCCCCGCCTCCCCGATCCGCCAGGCCATCAGGTCCACCCCCGCGGGCGCCTCCCACCAGGTGTAGCGCGACGCGCTCAGGTTCGGCATGCGCCCCGGACCGCCGGGATCGCCCGCGAACCCTCGGCCGTCCCCCGGCGGATTCACCCCATGCCCCGTTTTTTCCCGCACCAGCTCCACGTACTTCTGCCCCAGCGCGTTCTTGCGCGGCGTCTCGTCATCAATCACGATGAACCGCTCCCCGCTCGCGGCCGGCTCGAATCGCTGAAGCTCCAGCGACAGCTCCCCCATTTTGCGCTCAAGCTCCGCCGCCTGGGCCAATCGCTCCCGCACATCCCCGGTGTTCAGCGGGCGATCGCTGTGCTGAACCCCCGCGAACACCGCCTCGAGCGCGTAGTAGTCCTTCTGCGAAAGAGGGTCGAACTTGTGGTCGTGACACCGCGCGCAACCCGTGGTCAGCCCCAGGAATGTCGTGCCCGTCACGCTCACCATGTCCGCCAGCTCGTTGCTGCGCTGCGTCTTGGTCAGCACGATGTCCGGGCTTTTGACCACATCGTAAGGCCCGGCCACCAGAAAGCCCGTCGCGGCATCCTCCCCGAGCACATCCCCCGCGAGCTGCTCGGCGATGAAGCGGTCGTACGGCCGATCTTCGTTGAACGCCCGGATGACGTAGTCACGGTAGTGATAGGCGTTGGGGCGCGGGGTGTTGGTCTCGAATCCGTGCGTCTCGGCGTACCTCACCACGTCCAGCCAGTGCCTGGCCCAGCGCTCGCCGTAGCGCGGCGAGGCGAGCAGGTCATCGACCATCCGCTCGTACCAATCCGCCCGGCCGTCGCTTTCATACTTGCGCAGTTCCTCGGGGGTCGGGAGCAGACCATGCAGGCTGAAGTACGCCCTTCGGATCAGTGTGACGCGGTCAGCTTCGCCGGAGGGCGACAATCCGCGCTCGGCAAGACCATCCAGAATGTAACGGTCGATCTCGTTGCGCGACCATCCGGCGGCGTCGGGCGTCGCCGGGGGCGCGGGCGCGACCGGTTGAAATGACCAGTGCGTCTTGGCCGCGTCGAAGAACCTCTCATCCGCCGACGTCCCGTGCGGCGCGCTGAGCAGCGCGAGCGCCCCGGCCGCGAGTAGAAACTTCATCCCTGGCCGCATGTCAATCCTGCTCCGTCGTTGGGAAAACCGCATCAGAAAGACCCGCCTCCATTCTAGCCCCGCCGCGGCGAACGATCCTCAGTTTCGCCGCCCGCCGGTTCTGCCGCCCGTGTTCCGCCCGCGCGGCACCGTCTTGCCCTCCAGAACGGCGAAAGCCGCCTCGTCCACGTCCGGAAAGGCGATCCCGTCGGTTGTCTGTCCGCCCAGGCTTCGCACGATGTCCTCCAGCGCCTCCGATCCGTCGCGATAATACCCCCCGTGCCCGTCCCCAAACACCCGGTTGTAGCCGTCTTTGTGCGTGAAGGTCATCCCGAACCGAACGTCGATCATGTCCGCGTAGAGCGCCATGTACGAGGCGATGTTGTCCATCGAGAGCTGCTCCTGGTTGTGCGTGCGCCAGTACGAGGCCGAGCGGTAGTTGTAGGCCATGATGATCCGCTGATCGACGTGCCTGGGATCATCCCAGTAGCTCGCCCCCACCCCGTTCCAGGGGTTGGGAAAGTTGACGTCCATACTATGATAAGGATGGATCGACCCTGAGGTGTCCATGCTCGGGTCATGGAAAATCGAGCGGATCTCTGTGCCCGCATGGAGAATGCCCGTCTTGAGCGTCAGCCCGATGCCCCGCTCGACCTTCTCGCCAAAGCTGGTCTTGACGTCGAACGAATAGGCCGCGTCCCCGGGCAGACCGGTGAATTGCGAGGGCGGCAGCACCCCCTTGGATTCCTGAGCATAGACAAAGCACCCCTGGATGGTCGCCCGCATGTTCGAGAGGCACTGGGTCCGGCGGGCCTGTTCCTTGGCCTTACCCATCGCGGGCAGCAGCAGGGCGATCAGCAGGGCGATGATCGCGATCACCACCAGCAGTTCGATGAGAGTGAACGCAAGGCGTCGTCGCATGGCGCTGGTCCTTTGGGATCGGCCGGGCGCGGGCCTGCCTGCACCGCGCGGTCCGGCTGGGGGGAATTGTTCCAAAATGATTAAACCCCACCCGTCAACGATCGACAAGTGCGAATTTTGATAAAACCATGATAATATTTCCTGACACGGCAAGCGACCCCTTCTGTGTTGGACCGCTTCATGACCGCTGGCCCTCCGATCCGACGTGTTGCGATCATTCCGGACCTCGCCCGGACGTACGACCGCCAAGTGCTCGATGGCATCGGCAGGTACGTCCGCGACCACGGTTCCTGGAGCCTCTACATCCACGAAGACCCCCTCCTGAAGCTGACACAACTCCAGCAGTGGCAGGGAGATGGAGTCATCGCAAACCTTGATGACCCCCGTGTGTTTCATGCCGTCGCCGCGATGGGGTTGCCCGTGGTCGGGTTCGGGGGCGCCCGGAGGACCGACGGCCGAACCGCCTACATGGCCACCGATGACCAGGCGATCGCCCGCCTCGCTGCCGAGCACCTGCTCGATCGTGGGTTTCGCCAGTTTGCCTACTGCGGCCTGCCCGACGACCCCGCCAAACCCTGGGCCGCCGCTCGCGCCAGGGCGTTCACCCGAATCGTCGGAGAGGCCGGTTGCCCCGTCTCGGTCTACAAAGGCCATCGCGCCGCGATGCGCCGCTGGCAGCATATGCTCGACCACATGTCCCGCTGGATCGCTTCGCTCCCCCGCCCGGTCGGACTCATGGCCTGCAACGACGCCCGCGCCCGACAGGTGCTCGAAGTCTGCCGCCGTCTGGGGGTGCGGGTTCCGGAGGATGTCGCCGTGATCGGCGTGGACAATGACCGCCTGATCTGTGAGCTCTCCCTCCCGCCGCTCTCGAGCGTCATTCAGGGCACGGAGCGACTGGGATACCAGGCCGCGGCGCTGCTCGACGACCTCATGGCCGGTCGCTCCCCCGACCAGCAGGCCTTCACCGTCCCCCCGGTCGGTGTCGCCACGCGGCAATCGACCGACATCCTGGCGATCGACGATGCGCTCATCACCCGCGCCATGCGCTTCATCGCCGAACACGCGCGCGAGGGGATCCAGGTCGGTGATGTGCTCACGCACCTGGGCGTCTGCCGCGCCACGCTCGACCAGCGGTTCCGCCTGCGCCTGGGACGCACCGCCCACGCGGAGATCCAGCGCGTTCGCTTTCGGGAGATACAGGAACTCCTCCGAGCCACCGACATGACGCTCGAAGAGATCGCCCGCCGCTGCGGATTCCGCTACGTGCAATACCTGGCCGCGTCGTTCAGGAAACACACAGGCCAGTCTCCGGGGGAGTACCGCAGGAGAGTACGTGGATTGGCTGGCGCGTAAGCGACAGATCAGGGCCTCAGCGGCCCCGCGGGCGCCCGGTTGACCTCCTCCAGGCGTCGGTGGAGAAACCGCCGTTCGCTCT
Organism: Phycisphaeraceae bacterium; assembly: GCA_041747335.1. Taxonomy (GTDB): domain Bacteria; phylum Planctomycetota; class Phycisphaerae; order Phycisphaerales; family Phycisphaeraceae; genus JBGTFI01. Next base: position 5,587 of record JBGTFI010000389.1, read on the forward strand.
CGTTGGCGGTCAGCTCGATCGCCCGCCGGTAGCTGGCGGAGGCAGCCTGCATGGTTCCCATGCGCCTTTGCAGATCCGCACGCGCCGCGTGGAGCAGGTAATAACCGTCCAGCTCCCCAGTCGCGCCCAGCGCATCGACTTGCGCAAGCCCCGCCCGCGTTCCGTGAACCATGGCGACGGCGACGGCCTTGTTCAGCGACACGATCGCAGAGGGCGCGGCGAGTTCCAGAAGCTCATACAGGCGCAGGATCCGCGGCCAGTCGGTGTCCTTCGCCCGCGGGGCGCGGCAGTGCTCCGCCGCGATCGCCGCCTGAAGGGCATAAGGCCCCGGTTGACTCGTGAAGGATTCACTGACCAGCGGCAGGGCTTCATTGATCTGTTGCAGATTCCATCGCGTGCGGTCCTGATCCTCCAGCAGCACCAGGTCGCCCGATTCATCCAGGCGGGCGTCGCGGCGCGAATCGTGCAGCAGCATCAGCGCCAGAAGCGCGGCGGCCTCCGGCGGCGGCGGGGTCATCAGGGCGCAGAGTACGCGCCCCAGTCGGATGGCCTCGGCGCACAGATCGGTCCGCAGCAGGGCTTCGCCCCGCGTCGCCGAATAACCCTCGTTGAAGATGAGGTAGACGACCTTCAGTACAGCCTCAAGGCGCTCGGGCATGTCCTCAGCCGCGGGGACGATGTAAGGGATGCGGGCGCTTCGGATCTTCTGCCTGGCGCGGACCAGGCGCTGGGCCATGGTCGTGGTGGAAACGAGGAAGGCGCGTGCGATTTCGTCGGTCTCCAGCCCGCCGAGCGTGCGAAGCGTCAACGCCACCTGCGCTTCGGGTGAAAGCGAGGGATGGCAGCAGGTGAAGATCAGCCGCAGGCGGTCGTCGAAGATGTCGGGCGAATCGAGTTCAGGCGATTCTGCCCCGGCCAGCCATCGTGAAGCCGCGAAAAAGGGCAATTTTCTCTCGAACACCGCCCGTCGCCGCAGGCGGTCGATGGCCTTGTGGCGAGCGGTGCGGAGGATCCATGCCCGCGGATTGGGGGGCACGCCCTGCGAGCGCCATTGTTCAATGGCCGCTGCAAACGCCTGCTGGGAAGCATCTTCGGCGATGTCGAAATCCCCCACCAGGCGGATCAGCGACGCGACGATCCGGCCCCACTCCGTGCGGTGGAGTTCATCGAGCACGGCATCGGCGTCCGGGTGCATCCAACAATTTTATGCGAAACTCGACATGCGCTAGTCGATTCTGGGGTCACTGGTTCGACTCACGGGTGTCCGGGACCATGAAGGACTGGAGTTCGAACCACCTGTTAGTCCTGTGATCGGAGAACCGCAATGAAATACATGCTGCTGGTCTACATGAACGAGAAGGCCATGACGGACGCTGAGAGGGAAAAGTGCTACGGGGAATCCACCAGGCTGACGCAGGATCTCCACGCCGCCGGGCAGTACGTCGCCGCCTCGCCGCTGCACCCCGTGGCCACGGCGACGAGTGTGCAGGTGCGAAACGGCAAGCCGATCGTCACCGACGGCCCGTTCGCCGAGACGCGCGAGCAGCTCGGCGGGTTCTACATCGTCGACGTGAAAGACCTCGACGAAGCGATCGCGGTCGCAAAACGGATTCCGCCTGCCGCCAAGGGCACCATCGAGATTCGACCCGTGATGGAAATCCCCGGCCTGCCGAATCAGGGCCGATGAGAATCAAACGAGGGTATCCGACGATGAAACCGATCGCACCGTGTCTGTGGTTCGACGATCAGGCCGAGCAGGCCGCGGCGTTCTATACCGCCATCTTCCCCAACTCCCGCATCGTGGCGACCACGCGCTACGGTCACGCGGGGCACGACATCCACGGCCGCGCTGCGGGATCGGTCATGACCGTGGAGTTCGAGCTGAACGGCCAACCCTTCACCGCGCTCAACGGCGGGCCGGTGTTCAAGTTCAATGAAGCCGTCTCGTTCCAGGTTCACTGCGCATCGCAGGAGGAGCTGGACCACTACTGGAGCAGGCTCTCCCAGGGCGGGGACGAACGCGCGCAGCAGTGCGGCTGGCTCAAGGACCGCTTCGGCGTGTCGTGGCAGATCGTTCCGACGGTGGTGGGGGAGATGCTTCGGGATCATGACGCCGCGCGGGCGGACCGTGTCATGCAGGCCCTGCTGGGCATGAAGAAGATCGACATCGAAGTCCTGCGGCGGGCGTATGAGGCGTAGTCTTCCGATGACGGACGGTTCAGCTACATTCCCTTTATGGAAAGGTATCGACGATGACGAATCCCATTCCAGCCGGTTGTGAAGGCCTGATCCCCCACCTGGTGTGTGATCCCTGTGCGGACGCCATCGAGTTCTACAAGAAGGCTTTCGGCGCTGAGGAGATCTGCCGCATGCCCGCGCCCGACGGCCAGCGCATCATGCACGCGCAGGTGCGCATCGGCGGAAAGATGGTTTTCCTGGTGGACGACTTCCCGGAGTACTGCGGGGGCAAGTCGCAATCGCCCAAGGCCCTGGGGGGCAGTCCGGTGACCATTCACCGCTACGTGAAAGACTGCGACGCGGCCATCAAACAGGCGCAGGACGCCGGCGCCACCGTCATGATGCCCCCGCAGGACATGTTCTGGGGCGACCGTTACGGGGTCGTGATTGACCCGTTCGGGCACTCCTGGTCGCTGGCGACGCACCTCAGGGACATGACCCCGGAAGAGATGAACAAGGGAATGCAGGAGGCGTTCGCGCAATCGTGAGTGGCTTGTGGTAAGGGGCACGGTGATTTCCAAACCAAGGAGTACTCCATGAGCAGGGTTCGTGTCCTGGTCGGCACGCGTAAAGGGGCCTTCATCCTCACCGCCGATGGCAAGCGCCAGCGATGGGATGTCAGCGGCCCGCACTTCGGCGGGTGGGAGATTTACCACATCAAAGGCTCGCCCGTCGATCCCCAGCGCATCTACGTCTCGCAGACCAGCGGGTGGTTCGGGCAGATCATCCAGCGCTCCGATGACGGCGGGAAAACCTGGAGCATCCCCGGCGGCGAAAAAATGCCCGATCCCACCGATCCCCCCGGCGGCGGGAGCAATAACTTCGTCTACGACACCTCACCGAAGACGGGCAAACCCCTCACCACCCACCAGTGGTATGACGGCACGCAGCACCCCTGGGAGTTCAAGCGCGTCTGGCACCTCGAACCTTCGCTCACCGATCCGGATGAGGTCTACGCAGGCGTCGAGGATGCGGCGCTCTTCCGCACGACGGATGGCGGGCGGACCTGGCGCGAGCTGGCCGGGCTGCGTGCGGCACAGGGCGAAAGGTGGGCCCCCG
>JBGTFI010000390.1:0-1726 GCA_041747335.1 Phycisphaeraceae bacterium
GGGCGTCGGCGGCAGCGCGAGCAGCGGAGAGTCCGCCGCCGTCCTGCTTGCCCAGGGAGGTTTCGTCGCCGGACGAAACCCCACCCCGCCCGCACCCCCGACGCGCGTGGTGGACGACCGCCCCGCTCTCAGCGAACGCCGCGCGGGCGAGGTCGATCTCGCCGGAACATCGATCGACTTCGCGGCCCTGGCGGTCGCACGATCCATCGAACTCGAAGCGCCTCAGCACCTCGATCACGATTTCATCTACCGGCTCTACGGCCTGACCCCGCTCAAACCCCTCGATGACCTGCCCACCCGCGGCTACTTCCAGGTCGAGATCGAGGCCCAGCGCAGCCTGCGCAAACTCGCCACCATGCCCAAGGACGTGGTCTTCCTCATTGACGTCTCAGGCTCCATTCCCCAGGGCTGGGTCGATCAGATCGTCACCGGTGTCTCCGATGCGCTGGGCGGCCTCAACGACGGCGACCGCTTCAACATCGTCTTTTTCGCCGAAAGAACCCGCATGCTCCGTGAAGGAGGCGTCCTTCCCGCGACCCCCCTCAACATCGCCACCGCGCGCGAGTTCCTCCGCGCCGGCCGCTCCGGCGGGTTCACCGATGTCAACCGCGCTCTCTCCCAACTACTCGTCCGCGATGTCGAAGCCGAGCGCGTCTACGACCTCATTCTCATCACCGACGGAATCCCCACCCGCGGCGTCATGGACACCCGCGAGCTGATCAACCTCATCACCCGCGACAACGACCTCGCGGCCGGAATCTACTGCGTCGGCGTCGGGCGCAGGCAGAACCGCGAAATGCTCGACTTTCTCTCCTACCGCAACAAGGGCTTCAGCGTCTTCATCGAACGCGAGAACGAAACCGCCGGGGCGATCCGCGACCTGCTCAGCCGCCTGCGCTATCCGATCATCAAGAACGTCCGCGTCGACGCCGCCGGACTCGACGCTCCCGATGAGCTGTTCCCCCGCAACCTGCCCGACATCCATCAGGGGCAGACGCTATCCCTGTATGGGCGCTTCCGCGTCCCCGCCGAGTTCACCATGCGCCTCTCCGGCCACAACGGCGGAAAGCCGGTGGACTTCACCTTCACCCGCAACCTCGAGTTCGCCCAGAGCGCCCCCGAGCGCCTTCCCTACCAGTGGGCCTTCTGGAAACTCCACGACCTCTACGACCAGTTGCTCATCGTGACCGACGCCGTCGCCATCCGCCAGCGGATTGAGCAGATCAAGCGGGAGTACGGCCTGAAGACCGTCTATTAGCAGTCTGCCCGCCTGGCGGGAGAGAGAAGAGATGTCCCACGCGACCGACAAAACACCTGTGTGTGTGAAGGTGGATCGTGAAGCGCTCGAACGCTGCCGCGGCGAGCTGCTGCGCCGTATCGCCCACGACCTCCGCAACCTCGCCGCGGGCGTGTCCGGCACGGTCCGGAGCATGAATCCGTCGGGACGCAATGATAAACTTGAGTTTCTCGATCGCGCCGTGCGGAGCCAGGTCGAAGGCCTGACGCGCATGATCGATGACCTTACCGACCTCCAGCATGTTTCACGTGGAACACTCTATCTCTGCACCGAGCGCGCCATCCTCGCCGACCTGGTGGACGCGGCCGCCCAAACCGCACGATTCGCCGCCGAGGACCGGGGGGTATCACTAACCATCGAATCCAACGGGCTTTGCACGGCCGTCGAGGCCGACGCGGCGCGGGTCCGGCGCATCCTGGCCATGCTGCT
>JBGTFI010000391.1:0-2323 GCA_041747335.1 Phycisphaeraceae bacterium
GATCTGGCGCGATGGTGATCGCGTTCGCACGGCGCACTCGCGTCGCTCAACCTTTCACAACCGATCGCGCCCTGCTGCGAAGCGCCGTCGAATCGATCGAGCCGTCCGACCAGTCCGGCAGCCTCGATCAGGCGCTCCAACTGATTGAACCTTACGCCGTCGGCCCCAACGGCGATCGAAACAGCAAGCAACTTCTCGTCTTCATCCTTTCCGATGGGCGTTTCAGCGACGACCGCACCCTCGCGCTCTCCGGCGCGGAGCTGCGCTTCGTTCGTATCGGAACGCCGCCGACGGACCCGCGCCCGGACAATCTGGCGTTCACCTCCTTCGCGGCGCGAAGGGACTTCGATCAGCCTCAGCGTGTCGAAGTGGTAGGGCGGCTGGCGAACTTCGGTGATCAGGCCGTGAGGTCCAACGTCTCGCTCAAAGTCGATGGCCGCACGCAGCGCATCACCACCGTCGAAGTCGCCCCCTACAACGCCTCAGACAACGTGCCCGGGCAGACGCTTCTGTCGTATCAGCTTGAGCTCGAGGGCGGCGCGCTGGTGCAGATCGCGCACAACCACACTGATGCGCTCCCGGCCGACGACAGTGCCGCCTTGGTCGTCACGCCGCCTCGTCGCTGGCGGATCCTGCTCGTGTCTCCCGGTAACGTCTTCCTCGATCGCGCCCTTCGCGGAGCCGAGGGTGTGGGGCAGGTGGTGACGCTCTCGCCCCCTCAGTTTGAGCTTCGCGATCCGCGCTCCTTCGCCCGCGGCGGCGGCGAGGGAGGGTTCGACCTGATCGTCTTTGATCGTCACAGCCCGGCATCGCTTCCGCCCGTCGGCGCGCTTTACTTCGGCGCCGCTCCACCGATTGACTCCCTGCGGCTGCTCCCGCCACGCGAGGCCGAACCTCCCGTGCAGGAGTTCTGGTCCTGGCGGAGGGATCACCCCCTGCTGCGGCACGTGGTCCTGGACGGCGTGGTGTTCGAGAAGGCCGGAAGGCTCGCCCTTCCAGATGGCGCGGAAATCCTGGCGACGGGTGCGGCCGGACCGGTCATGGCGGCCCTCTCGCTGGACGGCCGAACCCACGTCGTCGCGGCGCTGGATCTCATCCGCAGCAACTGGCCTCTGGAACTGACCTTCCCGGTCTTCATCGACAACGCTGTACGCCATCTCGATCCGGGAGAGGGTGGACAGACGGGACTGGCGTTCGAACCGGGTCAGACGGCCGTAATCCCCATTCAGGATGCTCGAACTGATCTCTTTTACACCGGTCCCGCGTCGCTGCACGCCGTGGTCGAATCCGGCAGGGCGACGATCGGCCCATTCACCCGGGCCGGCGTCTACGTGGCGTCGCCACCGGTGCGTCAACCTTGGGACCGGGTTGCGGTCAATCTGCTGGACGCCAGGGAGAGTGATCTTCGCACCGCCGAGGCGCTCGAAGTGCGCGTCGATCCGGGCCGAAGCGCCTCGGTGGTGTCGGAGCTTCGGCGGGACATCTGGCCCTGGTTCGTGTGGGGCGCGCTGGCGGTGCTGATGCTGGAGTGGGTGGTCTACACTCGGCGGATGCACCTGTGAGTATCGGGGTGTTGTGGGTCAGGAGCGCCCAAAAAACAACCCCGACGCCTTTAGGGCGACGGGGTTGAAAAAAGCCGGCGATGACCTACTTTCCCGCTGATGCAGTATCATCGGCGCGGCGGGCTTAACGGCTGAGTTCGGGATGGGATCAGGTGTGGCCCCGCCGCTATGGTCACCGGCAAACGAGGGGACGGGGTTTAGCCCGCCCCCGCGTAATGAGCTCAGTGCGGAGGAGTGGTGTTGCGGTGCGAAGGGCATGCACCGGATGTTCCAGAGGCTTCCGTAGGGAAGCTTGATCGACGATGGAAGGCCCTGGGGGCGATCCATGGTCGGTATGATTAAGCGATCGACCGTTAGTACCGCTCACCTGAGGGTCTTTCAACCCTTGCAGCTGCGGCCTATCGAACCTGGTGGTCTACCAGGGGTCTCTCGGTCGCCGAAGCGACCCTGCAACCCTTATCTTGAGAGGGGCTTCCCGCTTAGATGCTTTCAGCGGTTATCCCTGCCACACTTAGCTACCCAGCGATGGACCGAGGCGGTCCAACTGGCGCACCAGGGGTGTGTCCTTCCTAATCCTCTCGTACTAGGGAAGAATTCTCTCAAGGTTGCTACGCCCACGACAGATAGGGACCGACCTGGCTCACGCCGGTCTGAACCCAGCTCGCGTGCCACTTTAATGGGCGAACAGCCCAACCCTTGGGACCGCCTTCAGCCCCAGGATGTGACGAGCCGACATCGAGGTGCCAAACCGCACCGCCGCT
>JBGTFI010000392.1:0-1651 GCA_041747335.1 Phycisphaeraceae bacterium
CCTGCGACTGCCCGCAATCCCGCCGCCCGGTAGGATGCGGGGAGCACGGCGCGGGGTACACATATGCAGCTCTTCCTGGATACGGCTTCGATCAATGAGGTGCGCGCGGCGGCGCGGTACGGGGTGATCAGCGGGGTGACGACGAACCCGAGCCTGCTCGCAAAAGAGGGCGGGGTGAGCTACAAGGAGCGCATCCAGGAGATCGCCTCCGTCATCAATGGGCCTATTTCGGCGGAGTGCGTTTCGCGGAAGGCGGACGACCTGCTGGTGGAGGCGCGCGAGCTGGCGAGCTGGCACCCGAACGTGGTGGTGAAGATCCCCATCGATGGCGAGGGGCTTGAGGCGATCCACCGGTGCAGCGAAGAGGGCATCAGGATCAATGTCACGCTGATCTTTTCGCCGAACCAGGCGTTGCTTTCGGCGTTGGCGGGCGCGAGTTTTCTGAGTCCGTTCGTCGGGCGGCTGGACGACGTGAGCTACGACGGCATGGAACTCATCCACCAGTGCGTGCAGCTGGTGGAGATGCACAACCTGAAGGCGCGCGTGCTTGCGGCGAGTCTGCGCCATCCGCTGCACGTGACGCAGGCGGCGATGGCCGGTGCCCACATCGGCACGATCCCGGCTTCGCTCATCCCGCAGATGTTGAAGCACCCACTGACGGACATCGGCATCGACCGCTTCCTGGATGACGCGCGCAAGGCGGGGCTGGTTTAGGAATGAGTGCCCAATGACCCGGCGGGACAAGGACCTTGCAAGGGTTCTCGATCCGGCGAGCGACGCCGGTATTAGCTTCGAAATGTTGGTGCATGTCCTGAAGAGGCTGGGGTTCGACGTTCGGGTTCGCGGTAGCCACCACGTCTTCTTCAAGGACGGAGTGGTCGAGATCATCGACCTGCAAAGGCGTGGGAGCATGGCAAAGCCCTATCAGGTTCGCCAGGTCCGGCGTGTTATCCTTCAGTACAACCTCGGGGATCGCCGCGAATGAAATACGAGATGAACATCTACTGGAGCGAAGACGACCAGTCGTTCGTGGTCGAAGTGCCTGACCTGCCCGGCTGCATGTCGGATGGTGACACGTACGCGGAAGCAGTTCGGAATGCGGAAGATGCCATGGCCGTTTGGCTGGAAGTAGCGGGAGAACTGGGCCGGGAAGTGCCCCGTCCGAGGCAACGGGCAAAGACCGCCTAGATCGCCCCTCGCACGGATCGTGTATTCTCCCCGGCCAACCGGACCGGGAGGCGAACGACGATGACTGAACTCTGGCGCATGGGCGCGGCCGACCTCGCGGCCGCCATCCGATCGAAGCAGGTGAAGTCGCGGGAAGTGGTCGAAGCGCACCTGGCGCGCATCGCGGAGGTGAACCCGAAGGTCAACGCGGTGACCGTCACGCTCGCCGATTCGGCACTGCCAGCCGCGGATGAAGCCGACCAGGCCACCGCCTCCGGCGCGCAAATCGGACCGCTCCACGGCGTCCCGATCACGGTGAAGGAGAACATCGACCTCACGGGTTCGGCCACAACCCAGGGGCTGGTGCCGATGGAGCACGCCAGGCCCTCGATCGATGCCCCGCAGGTGGCCCAGATGAAGGCGGCGGGCGCCATCCCCATTGCCCGCACGAACCTGCCCGATTTCGGTATGCGCTGGCACACGG
>JBGTFI010000393.1:0-12204 GCA_041747335.1 Phycisphaeraceae bacterium
CGCGGGGATGTACTGCTCCGTGCCGTGGCCGTACGGCCCGACCAGCGTCGCCAGCTCGCCCACCCCCGCGGCCGCGCCCTGGAGGAAGCCGGCGAACGTCACCGGCGTGATCGGCGCGCCCGGCGGGATCTCCAGCCTCACTTTGCCGAAGGGCACGAAGATCTCGAACGCCTCGAAGTGGGTCCGGCGCGACGTGCCCAGGTCGTAGTCCTCGGCCGGCGGCGGGTCATTACTCCCGATCAGATCCGCATCGTGACCGTACCACCGGCGGATCTGCTCGAAGAAGGCGACCAGGTCGCCGTCGGTCAGCAGCGAATCGCCCGCCGGGCCGAGCAGGATGCCCGTGGCGAAGACCGACATCAGGCTCATCACCAGCGGGTTGTCGCGGATCGGCGGGGCGTCATCCTCCAGGCGCAGCAGCCCGGCTTCCTCCAGCGATGCCAGGTAGAGGTTGACCCACGCGTCGGGGTCGGCCGCCAGCACGACCAGCGCCTGCGGCGCTTGCTCATCACCCAGGATCGCCTCGCGCAGGGCCAGGGCCTCGAGGGTCTGCTGCGCGATGAACTCGGCGCGGGTCAGCGATGTGGCCGAGGCCACGATGTGGAACTTGAAGGCGATGTCCTCATCCTCGATGCCCTCGAGCGCCCGCGGATTGGCAGCCAGAATCTCATCCAGGCCCTGGTAGACCTGCACCGCGAAGCTGCGCCCGGCGAAGTCGCGCGTCGCCAGGTCGAACACGTAACCGGGCACCAGAATCTCGCCCGTGGTGTTGACATCCGAGATCAGGCTGGCGAACGGCACATCGTTCAGCACCCCCCCCTCCGGCCGGCCGCGCAGATTCGAGGTGAACGTCACGTACGGCAGGTTGTACAGGATGCCGTTAAGCCCCAGCTCCGGGGCGCCGAAGGTGAAGTAGGTGTAGGGGGTGTCCACGTTGGTGATCGAGAGGACGGACACGCCATAAAAGCCTGTCTGCCCGGGGGCGAGCACGCGCGGGCCGCCCAGACCGATCGAGATGTCGGGCTCCAGCGCCCGCTCGATCAGGTACCGGTACGGAACGCTCGCCACCGCGCCATCGGGGTTGAAGACCGCCACGTCGTACAGCCCGCGCGGCGCTTCACGCAGGTCGAAGATCGCCACGATCCGCGTGCTGTCGATCACCTCGTAGCGCGTGGGCTCAAGCTCGTGGATCCCAGGCCGCACCAGCTTGACGATCGCATCGGGATGGAACCGCGCCCCCAGGATCGTCGTGGTCACCCAGCGTCCGTCGCCGCCGACATCGGGGATGACGTTCGTGATCTGGAACGGCAGCACCCTGGCCAGCAGCGACACGGGCGTGTCGGGCGCCGGTTCCGTCACGCCGCGCACCAGGATGTAGTAGATGCCCGGCTGGGTCGTCGGGATCGTCACCGTCTGATTGGGGGCGAGCGGCCCCTGGTACGCGGCGTCGAACTCGACCGTGGTCGGAACATCACCGAAGCGGATGAAGAGTTCGTTCCCCGCGGCGTTCGCGTTGGACGAAAGCGCGACCACCAGCGTCTCGCCCAGCCCCACCGCCACCTGGAACAGACGCTCCTGCCCGGTCGAGAGCGTGGTGGCGCGCGGCACGCCGAGTTCCAGTTCGTCCACCGTCAGCTCGATCACACCCTCGGAAGCCCGGCGGTTGTTGGCCTCGTTCTGGGCCTCGTAGATCTCGTTGAAGATGTCCGTGCGGACGATCACCCGGTACTGCCCGGGCGAAGCCGGGGGCACGGAGACCTGCATCTCGAATGTCTCGCTCGCGCCGGGGGCGAGCGTTCCGGTGAAGGGCATTCTCCCCATCGGGCGGTCGCCGATGTCCCACACCGCGTCGCGCGACAGGTACAGGGCGTCGGTCCACCGGCCGGAGGCGTCGTTCTCGCCCTCGTTGGTGATCGTCCAGCGGATCGTGATCGTGTCCCCCGACTGCGCCGAAGCGGGAATCACGATCGCCGTCACCTGGAGGTCCGAAGGCGGCGGCAGCAGCAGGAACAGCGGCTGATCGCTCGGGCGGGTGTTGTTGTCCTCGCTCGGACCCTCGTACACCTTGCCGCGCGGCTGATTGCTCCGCACCGGGTCGGTGGCGACGAAGACGTAGTACGGCCCGCTCAGGTCCGTGGGGGCCCGCACCATGAGCGTGACCGTGTAGCTCTCGCCCGGCCCCAGCACGCCGGTGTGCTGCTGGGACACCATGAAGCGGTCGGCGGAGAGGTCCAGGAACTCATCGCGCGACAGGTAGATCAGGTCGTCCCACTGCGGCGTCTTGGCACTCGTCGGCCCGGCGCCCAGGTTCGTCACCGTGTACGTGACCTCGAACTCCTGGCCGATGAAGACGCTCGCGGGGATCACGATGTCCGTCACCTGAAGGTCCGGCGGCGCGGCGGGGAGGATGGTCATCAGCGCGGCCGTGACGTTGTTGCCCTCGTTCACGTACTCCGGCACGCGGGCGAAGAAACGATCGATCAGGAACTCGAACCCGATGCCCGGCCCGCCGGGCGGCGCGGCGCCCGACAGGTTCGAGTCCGTGAAGACCAGCAGGTAGTACTCGCCCTCGGCGTCGTCCGGCAGCGCCACGTTCAGTGTCGGTGTGTAGGAGTCGTCAATGTCCAGGCCCGTCACGCCGCCGCGCAGGAACGTCCCGAGGTACTGATCCCCGGTATCGAGCGACGGATCGGTCGACAGGTAGACCGTGTCGTACCAGATCACTTCCCGTGTGCGGCGTGTGCCGATGTTGGTGGTCGTCCAGCTCACCTGAATAGTCGTCCCGGCCACCGGCGGCTCGGCGGGGAGCGCGATGTTCGTCACCTTCAGGTCCGGCTCGCGGAACGTCACCGGGATCGGCACCTGTCCCATGTTGTTGGCCGTCAGCTCGAACGCCCGCCCCCGGAATCCTTCGCGGCTCTGGTCGTTGTTGCCCGTGGCGTCCTGGCTGTCGCCGCTGATGTTGGTGCGGATGTAGATGTAGAACTCCCCGCCGATCCCGCGCGGGAGCGTGAACTCGGCGCTCTCGGTATAACTCGCCCCGCTCGCCAGCCCGGCGGCGTTGCTGTGGACGTGCGCGCCCAGCGAGGTCGCCCGGCCGGGGATGAACACCGGGTCCGGCGAGATCCACACCTGGTCCTGCCAGTAGTTGGTTCCCGCCCAAACATCCGGCCCGTCGTTGCGCACCGTCCACTCGATCAACGCCTTCTCACCGGAGAAGTTCTCATCCGGGGTGATGATCGACGTCACCACGAAATCGGCCGGGCGGTTCGTCACCACCGTCTCGCCCACGCCCACGTTGTTATCCGTGAACGGCCCCTCGAACACACCCGCGCCCGTCTGGACGATCACGTACATCCCCGCCGCCGCGGGCGTCAGCGCGAACGTCGCCTGGGCCGTGTAGCTCTCATCCACCCCCAGCACACCGCTGTGCGTCACCGATCCCAACACCAGCCTCGGCCCCTGGAGATCCGGGGTCTTCGAGAGCCAGATCGAGTCCGCCCACTGGCTCTGCTGCGTGGCTGCCTGGCCGATGTTCCTCACCGTCCAGCTCACCGTGAAGTTCTCGCCCCCGAATCCCACCGGCTGCGGATCGACCGATTCCACGATCAGGTCCGCCGGCGGCGTCAGCAGGATGGTGATCGGCCGGGCCTTGTAGTTGTTGTTGTCGAGCTCGTTGGGATCGTCCGGGTTGATGTTCACATCGAACGTGTCTTCGAGCACGATGTTGAGCGCATCGGTCCAGGGGGTGATGTGCCACTCGCCCGTCACGTTCTTCGGCAGCCGCACCGTCACCACCGCCGTGTACGACTCACCGACCTCCAGCGATCCCGTGTGCGGGAACGATCCGAGCAGGTAGTCCTCGATCTCCTGGCTGTTGGGCTTGACCGGCGAGGGGCGGTTCTTGTCCCGCGTCAGCCAGATCGTGTCCGTCCAGGCGTCGCGGTCGGTCTCGCCGGCGCCCAGGTTGGTCACCGTGTAGCGCACCTCGATCAGCGACCCGTCGAACGCCTGCGAGGGCGCCACCACGTTCGAGGTCACCAGGTCCGAGGGCGGCAGCGGGTCGATGAAGATCTCCCGCGTCAGCGTGTTGTTGTTGTCGAACGGGAACTCATCGACCTGGTTCCCCGCGTCCGTCACCACGATCAGGAAGACCGTCTCGCGGAAGCGCCGGGGAATCTCGAACGAACCGGTCAGCGTCCGGTACTGCTCGCCCGGCTCGAGCGCCGCGCCGTTCTCGAACGTCCCGATCAGGATGTCATCCCCGCCGATGACGTTGTCGAGCGACAGGTAGACGCGGTCCACCCAGCGCGAGGGCGTGGCCACCGTGCCCTGGTTGATGACGATGAACTCCAGCGACGCCGCCCCGCCCCCGGAGGCCTGGTCCGGGGCGATGATCTGCTGCACCTGGAGGTCCGGCCGGGGAAGAAGCTCGACCGTGATCGCCGCGTCATCCAGCAGCGTGTTGTTGCCGGTCTGACCGTGCTCATACAGCCCGTTGTTGCTGTTGGTCGTCACCTCGACGCGGAAGAGTCCCTGCACGTTCCTGGGCAGCGTGAACTGCTCGCTGCGGGTGTAGCTCGTCCCGGCTTCCAGCCCCGCCGCCTCCGCCCGGTAGTTGAACCCGCCCAGGTTGATCACCTGCGTCCCCCCCACCTGCCGAAGCACCAGCGAATCCCGCCACTCCCCGAAGGCCGTGCCCGTCCCCACGTTCCGCACCACCCACGACAGGTCGATCACCCCGCCCGACACCGCGGTGGTCGGCGCATCGATCGATTCGACGACCAGGTCCGGCGGGGGCGTGAGGGCGATCAGCGTGGTCTCATCGGACACGGCGCTGTTGTTGTCCGTGAACACGAACTCGAACGGCCCGCCGGTGGTCACTACTACATAGAAGGTCCCCGTCAGCCCGTTGGGGATGTTCGCCTCGACCGTCCGGTCGTACCCGCCGCCGACCTCCAGCACCCCCAGGTGCTCGAAGCCGCCCAGCGTCGCCACCACCCCGCTCCCGTCGGGGTTGGTCGCCAGCCGCACCACATCGCTCCACGCGGCCGTGCTCGTCTGCCCGATCGCGTTGGGCAGGCTGTTCTCCACCCGCCAGGAGACGGTGAGCGGCCGACCGCTCCTGCCCTGCGCCGCGACCGTCACGTTCCGGACGATGAGGTCCGCATACGGCCGAACCACCACGTCGAAGAAGCCGTCCATCCGCGCGGTGTTGTTCGCCTCCAGGTTGTTCTCGAACACCACCCCGGTCGCGTCCGTCACCACGAACAGCCGGTAGCGGCCGCTAAAACCGGGCGGCAGGGCGAGGCGCTCGGAGCGCTCGTAGCTGCCGCCCACCTCCAGCAGGCCGGTGCGCGTAAACTCCCCGAGCACCACGTCATCGCCGTTGCCGACGATGTCATCGCGCGACGCCACCACACGATCGACCCACTGCCCGGTCAGACCGGGGCCCGTGCCCACGTTCGTGACCGTCCACTCGATCGTCACGGAGACTGGATCCCCCACCGTCAGCGGCGGACCGCGCACATCGCCGACCTCCAGGTCGGCGTACGGTGAAGGCTCGATCGAGAGCGGGCTCGTCGCCAGGTTGTTGCCCTCATCGCCCAGCTCGGCCACCTGGTTCGTCGCATCCGTCGCCACGATCAGGAACCGGCTGCCCGCCACGTCCACCGGCAGCATCACCTGCGCCACCACCTGGTAAGCATCCCCCGACCCCGGAAGGGGGACGGTGCGCTCCTGCGTCAGCAGCAGCCGGTCCGCGCCGGGGCCGGTGGTGTTGAGCACCGCGTCGTTCGAGAGATAGACGCGGTCCACCCACGGCGCTCTGGCCTGGCCGGTGCCCGCGTTGGTCACCGTCCAGATGAGCGAAATCGTCTGCCCGGAGGTTCCCCCGGAAGGCGCCTCGTCGATCACCACCCGAAGGTCCGGGTGGTTGACATTGATGACCCCCGTGGACACCAGCGAGTTATTCGTCTCTTCCTCACTTCCGGGGGCGCCCTCGAAGACCGCCCCGGCCGCATCGGTCACCACGATCACCCGGTAGTCCCCATCGGCCACCACCGGCATCGCCACCTCGACCGCGACCTCCCGCGATTCGCCCGGGCGGAGATCCGCCATCGCCGTGATCCGCGCGAGCATGACCGCCCCCGTCATCGTCCCATCGGCCGAGAGGTACAGCCGATCCTCCCACGGCCCCGCGGCCAGGCCCGGCCCCTGGTTCGTCAGGGTGTAGCGGATCGTGTGCCGCTCGCCCGGCTGCACCGATGCGGGAATGACGAGGTCCGAGGGCACGAGGTCCGGGCTGGCTTTGAGGGTGACTTCGATGGCCTGGGCGGTCCGCCCGGTGTTGTTGTCCTCGAAGGTGTACTCAAAGACGTGCCCATCCACGTCCGTCACCACGAACACGTGATAGGGGCCCTCGATCCCCTCGGGCAGGCGGACCATCAAGCTGTGAACGATATTCGCCCCCACCTCCAGCGGGCCGACGTGCGTGAACCTGCCCAGTTCCACATCGCCGGCGTCGAGCACTTCGTCGGCGGAGAGCACGATGCGGTCCATCCACACCGCGGCGGCAGGGTCCATCCCGAAGCCCCGCGCGGGCGCGATGCCGATGTTGCGCACGTTCCACAGCACCTGCACCAGTTCTCCGCTGAGCGACTGGGCCGGGGTGACCGTCACCAGATCCACGATCAGGTCCGCGTACGGGATCACCACCTCGATGGTCCGCGCCGCGGATGCGTTGTTGTCCTCCCCATCCGGCTCCGGAGCGGCGTTTCGGGCATCGGTCAGCACGAACACCCGGTAGATCCCGTTCAGCCCCCCCGGAAGAGTGACCATCTCCGTCCGGGTGTAGGACTCACCGGGTTCCAGCAGGCCGTTGTGGGAGAACTCGCCCAAAGTCACGTCATCGGCGTTGCCCAGCACCGCATCGGTGCTCAGCACCACGCGGTCCACCCACTCGCCAGTCCGTCCCGTCGCGGGGCCCTGGTTCGCCACCGTCCAGCCGACCTCAATGACCGCCGGATTACCGATGATCAGCCCCTGCGGCACGGTGACCTCGGTGACCACCAGGTCCGGCCCCTCGATCACGAACTGGGCGGGGGTGGTGTTGTTCTGCTCGGCCGCGTCGTGCCCGCCGACGTTGAACTCGAAGAACTGGTCCCCCGCATCCGTGGTGATCTGCGCTTCGTACCTTCCGGGAGTGAAGGCCTGGAAGTTGAGGCTGCGCTCCAGCGTCGCCCCGGCCGGAAGATCATCCGGCACCGCCAGCGTTGTGTTGAGGATCGTCACCCCGGTCGTGAGGTTGCGGATCACCACGCGCTCGGTGAACCCGCCCGGAGCGTCGCCGTCGCCCCGATTGGCCGTGGTCCAGCTAAGAGTGTGGCCGGTAGGTGCGGCGCTTCCGGGGTCGCCGCCGTACACCTCAAGCTCATTGAGTCCGCCGCCTTGATTGCGGAACGAATCGACCAGGAACCGGACGTACCGGCCGACCACCGGCTGATCGAGCGTGAAGACTTCGAAACCAACGATCTCGCCGTTCACATCGGCGAGCGTGCCGTCCACGACCGTCGTGTACTCAGACCCATCCACGGAAACCTGAATGCGGAAGTCGCGCGTGCCGCGATCGTGGAAGCCGCGGTTGTGCGTGTTCTGAATCCGGAACTCATCGATGCGCTGCACCGCCTCAAGGTCGATGACGAAACTGTCGTTGGTCCCGTTGCGCGTCAACCAGAACGACCAGTCACCCCCCGTGCCAGTGTCGTTGAGGCGCCCATCCGTGAGGTTGTCGAAGGGGAACGTCTCGCTGCCGGAATTGAAGAATCCGCTGCCGGTGACGGGTTTGCCGGCCGAGAGCAGTTCGCTCACCAGCTCATCGCCCCCCGCCACCCCGAACACCTGCACCTCCGCCAGCGACAGCCAGCCCGACCCTTCGTTGTTGAGCCCGATGAACTGCACCCGCACGACCTTGCCCACAGTTCCCGCGGGCATGTCCACCGTCAGCGCCGCCCCCGAACCGACCGATCCCCCGCCCATGGCGGGCGTGAAGAAGTCCTGCCCGAACACCTCCACCCCCTGATCATCCAGCACCGACACGCGGAAGTTCGAAAGCCGGTTGAAGTTCTCCACCCGGTTGTGCAGCACGATCTCCTGAATCCGCGAGACTTCCGCCAACTCCACCTGCCAGAAGCTGTTCGCCTCGCCACCCGTGTGGGTGACGCTGCCGGCGTTGTAGACGCCGTTGGTGTTCCCATCAATCGCCTTGTCGGCGGTACCCCCGAAGCCCGTCGAGGACTGGCTGGCCGTTCCGCCCAGGGCCAGGTTCACCACCTCGCCTGCGAGACCCCCGCCCCCGGATGTCGTGTCCAGCTCCACCAGCACGTCCTCGACCACCAAGTCCGGGTAGGCCCGCGCCTCGACGTGGAACGTCGTCGCCGAGGCCGCGGCGTTGTTGTCCTCGGCCAGCGACTCATCCACCAGGTTCGTCGCGTCGGTGGCCACGATCACGTGGAAGTCCCCGGCGATCCCCTGCGGCAACGTCACCATCACCTCGCGGGTGTACGACTCGCCCGCCCCCAGCGCGCCGCTGCGCTGGAACACCCCAAGCTCGATGTCATCCCCGTCACCGTAGGTTGCGTTGGCGGAGAGCACCACCCGATCCACCCACGAAGCGCCCAGCGTCGCCGCCGACCCGGCGTTCTCGACCGTGTACCCGATCGTCACCTCGTCGCCGCTTCGAATCCCCGGCCCGGCCGGCGGCGTCACCTGGGTCACCACCAGGTCCGCGGAGGTCACCACCCGCTCCAGGCGGATCGTGTAATCGCCCGTGCGTTCCAGCGCGGCACTGACGGTCCCGCCGCCCGGCTCCACGCGGATGGTGTAGGTGTCGTCCGCCGGGGCGACGAAATCCAGAATGGTCGCGCTGTTGCCGCTGGTGGCCGAACGCCTGGCCGCACCGAGCGAATCGTAGATGTGCGCATCGATGTCCAGCGCGCCCGCCGCCGTCACGACCACGTTGTATCGCTCGCCCCGCTGGGCCGTGAAGGTGTACTCATCGACATCCCCCATCGGGGAGATCGTCCTCGCGATCGCCACGTTGTCCGCCGCGATCGCCTCGCGCCCCGAATCCAGAGGCTGATCGCTCAGGGCGATCGTGAACGACCCGGTCTGATCGTCTCCGCCTTCGCGCACCCGCACGCGGTACTCACCGGCCGTCAGCAGCCGGTAATCGTCGATCTCCACCGCGTTGCCGCCCCCGGAAGTGGTCGTGACCGTGGCCACCCGCGCGCCGTTGGGGGCGAAGAGTTCAATCGTCGTGTCAAAGAAGAACGAAGACCCCGTCACCCGCGAAACCACGATCGACACCAGGCGGTCCACCTGCTCCGGCAGCACTTCGAAGGTGTACTCCACCAGGTCGCCGCGGTTCGCCACCGCCCCCGGAAGGGCCTGCCCAGAGGCGATCGGCGTGGGCGTGGGCGCGCGATTGGGCGTCCACACCACGAACGAGTACGCGCCCGTGTCGTCGAGCTGCGCCGCGACCGACCCGCCCCGAGGCTCGACCCGCACCCGGTAGGTCCCGTCCGCCGGCAGCGTCACGAAGCTCAGCAGCGTGTCGTTCACCCCCGCGCCGGCCGTGATCGACCCGTCCGGCCCGAACAGCGTCACGTCCCAGGAGTTGCCCGCCGTCAGGTCCACCGTCACCACCTGCCCAGCCAGGCCCTCAAAGGTGTAATCGTCCACATCCCCCACCGGGGAGATCGATCCGCTCACCGTCACGTTGAACCCCGGCAGCGGCGCAGGCGGCTCGATCGGCTGGTCGCTCAGTCCCACCAAGAACGAGCCCGTGTTGTCATGCCCCGTGTCATACACGCGCACCCGGTACGTTCCCTCGGCCACCAGCAACAGGTCGTCGATCTCCAGCGCGTTGCCCCCGCCCGAGGTCGTCGACCGCGTCGTGATGAGCTGCCCGTCCGGGCCGTACAGTTCGAGCACCGTCCCGAAGAAGAAGTCGCCTGTGATCTGCGAGACCACAATCGACACTTCCTTCCCCACGTGCTGCGGCATCACCTCGAAGACGTAGTCCACGAGGTCCCCGCGCACCGCCACCGCCCCCGGAAGGGCCTGCCCGAAGCCGATCTCGATCGGCGTAGGATTGCGGTCGGGTTGCCAGATCGCGAACGAATACGCCCCCGTGTCGTCCACCTGGCTCCCGGAAGTGCCCCCCGCCCCCTCGATGCGCAGCGTGTACTGCCCGTCGGTCGGCAACGTCAGCAGGTTCAGCAGCGCATCGCTCGTCCCCCCGCCCGCCACCACCGCGCCGGTCGGCCCGTAGAGCGTCAGGTCCATCGAGCCGCCGCTCAGTCGCTCGATGGTGACAATCTGCCCGGCCGCCCCCGTGAACACATACTCGTCCACATCGCCCACGAAGCCGATCGATCCCGCCACCGACGAATCGA
Source organism: Phycisphaeraceae bacterium (assembly GCA_041747335.1). Lineage (GTDB taxonomy): Bacteria > Planctomycetota > Phycisphaerae > Phycisphaerales > Phycisphaeraceae > JBGTFI01. Next base: position 10,458 of record JBGTFI010000393.1, read on the forward strand.
ACGCAGGCAGCGGCGTGGGCATCTGGATCGGCTGGGCGCTCACCCCCACCGTGAAACTGCCGAAGTTGTCCGCGCCGGTATCGTAGACGTGAATGGTGTACGTCCCCGCCTCCGGCAGCACGAAGTCCCGGATCCGCAGCGCGTTGCCCCCGCCCGAAGTCGTCGTGATCGACCGCAGCAAATCCCCGCCGGGCGAGCGAAGCTCCAGGTTCGTCCCGAAGAAGAAGTCCCCCGTGATCTGCGAGACCACGATCGAGACAGGCCGGCCCACGTGCTCGGCGCCGACCTCCAGCTCGTACACCTGCGACTCCCCGCGCACCGCCACCGCCCCCGGAAGGGCCTGCCCGAAGGTGATCGGCACCGGCGTCTTGTCCAGGTCCGGCGCCCACACCGTCAGCCGGTACGACCCGGTGTCGTCAAGCTGCGAACCGGCCGACCCGCCGCGCGGTTCGACGCGCACGATATACCTCCCGTCTCGCGGCAGCACCACGCGGTCCAGCAGCGCGTCGGCGGTTCCTCCACCGGCCACCACTTCACCGCCCGGCCCGTACAAGGTGATGTCCGGAAGGCTGCTGTTACTCAGCTCGATCGTCACCACCTGCCCCGCCAGGCCGTCGAACGCGTACTCGTCCACGTCCGCGATCCGTTCGATGGCTCCGTTGATCGCCTGGTTGAATCCCGTGATGCGCTGCGGCTGGGTGATCGGCTGATCGCTGACCCCCAGCGTGAAACTCGCCTGCTGGTCATCGCCGGTGTCGCGCACCCGGATCGTCCACGTCCCGGCGACCGGGAGGAGGTAGTCATCGATCTCCAGCGCGGTGCCGCCCCCGGAAGTGGTCGTCACCGCCGCCACCCGCGATCCATCGGGCGCATAAAGCTCAAGGTTCGTCCCGAAGAAGAAGTCCCCCGTGGTCTGCGAGACCACGATCGACACCGGCCGGCCCACGTGCTCGGCCCCCACCACCAGCGTTGCGTCAAAGGCCCGTCGGTCCGCGTTCACCGATCCCTCAAGCATCTGACCGAACCCGATCTCACCCGCCGGCTCGGGCGTGATCGTCACCGTCTGCCCCTCGCCAAGCCGCAGCCGGTAGGCGCCCGATCCCCCCGCGCTCGCTTCGGCGTTCACGATCAACCGGTATTCGCCCGGCAGCAGCAGCCGGATGTCCCCCAGCGCCGAAGTCGATCCGCTCGACACCGACGCCACCAGCGCCCCCGTCGGACCGAACAAGGACATGTTCGTATCAAGCAAGTCCCCGTCGATCGGCGTGGCGCTCACGCTGATCGTTGCCGGCTGGTCGATCGTGAAGCGATACCAGTCCTCCGCCACCGGATGCTCAAGCACCACCACCCGGTCCTCGCCGTCCGCCAGTGACACCTCGACCGGCATCGAATCATCACGTTTGATCGCCGTCAGCGCATAGCCCCCGTCACCCGTCCCGCTCACGACCACCCGGTAAACGCCCGATTCGTAGGCCGTGATCCCCGCCGCGGAGTTCACTCCCCCGGTACTCAGCACTACCTGCACGCCGGTGGGATCGAAGATCCTCAGGTCCGAATCGAGCCGCGCCGTCGCCTCCACGCCCACGCGCAGCACCTCGCCCGCGGTCAGCGTGACCTCATAGGTGTGTTCCCCCCTTCCGGAAGCGAACTGCCCCACGACCGTCTCGTTCAGCACCAGCGGCGACGGTCCGAGCACGTCAAACACTGCCTCCGTCACCGGCAGCGGCGGCACGATCACCGGCGGTTC
>JBGTFI010000394.1:0-1992 GCA_041747335.1 Phycisphaeraceae bacterium
GCGCCGGCGGCCAGGAGCGCGACGAGCGCACCGGCGGCGAGGTAGCGCCCGACCACGGCTGACAGATCGCGGTGGATCCGGTCGAGGGAGACGTCGACGCCGACGATATAGGGCGCGTCGTCGTCGCCCGTGTGACGGACGAAGATTGAGCGAAAGGAACCGAACTCATCGGTGTACTCGTCGAATCGGGTGGCGCCGTCGGCAAAGGTCGAAAACAGGCTCGCGGGCGGTTCGTCGTAGGGATCGCGGAAGGCCGGCCAGTCATCGGCGGCGCGCTCGGCGACGCTGGCGCTGGTCGCCAGGTGTACGATGCGCTCGCCGTCCTGCGCGAACACATAGACGTAGTATACGCCCGCCCGGTCGGCCAGGTCGCTGAGATCCTGGACGAGCCGTGCGTATTCCACTTCCGGTATCCCCGTGCCGTTCATGGCCCGCCGGAGGTAGTCGCTGCCGATCACGCGCGGGAGCGCGGCGGCTGCGGTGGTCAACTGATGATCGATCCCGGTGATGTACTGCCTCCTGGCCGAGGCGTATCCGAGGCAGGTGAGGGTGACGGTGGCCGCCAGGGCGGTGCCGATGACCAGCCAGGAGATCTTAGAGCCGATTCGCATGTGGATTCACGGTAACCATCGCGGTCGATCCTGACCAACGGGCGGGCGCGCTTGACGCGGACGAACCCCCGGCCGCACCGGCTGCTCGTGAAACAGAAAAAGCGGCCCGATGAGGGCCGCTTGCAAGCGAGGGTGACGGGGCTCGAACCCGCAACCTTCGGATCGACAGTCCGATGCTCTAACCAATTGAGCTACACCCCCTTGCGGGGTCTGAGGCGGCCTCAGACGGGGGTATCTTTACTCGTGCCCGGCGGGTTGTCAACTTCAACGCTGCAGGTTCCGAATGACGCCGGGATCCGGGTTTCGCCCCTCGGAAACGGGGCGCCGGTTCCCGCCGGGGCGGGTCCGCGTTCTTTTCCTTACCATGCTCGGGCGTGAGTGAAGTCCGTGTCGAAGGCGTGGTCAAGGGATACCGGCAGGGAGGCCGGGCGGTCGCCGCTTTGCGCGGTGTGGATCTGTCCATTGAGGGTCCGACGTTTGAGGCGCTCATGGGGCCTTCGGGGAGCGGCAAGAGTACGCTCCTGGGATTGCTGGGGGGGCTGGATCGGCCGGATGCCGGGCGAATCCTGCTGGCGGGGCGGGATATCGCCAAGCTGTCGGAGCGGGAGCGGACGCTGCTTCGGCGAAGGGATGTGGGGATTGTGTTTCAGCAGTTCAACCTGCTCCCGACGCTGACCGCCCGGCAGAACATCGCGCTTCCGGGGGTGCTCGACGGGTGCGAGCGGTCCTGGCTCGACGGTCGGGTGGACGAGCTGCTTGAACTATTGGGTTTGATCGGGAGGGCGGATCACCGTCCGGCGGCGATGTCGGGCGGGGAGCAGCAGCGGGCGGCGATCGCGCGGGCGATGCTGTTTTCTCCGGCGCTCATTCTGGCGGACGAGCCGACGGGGAATCTGGACTCCGCCAGCAGCGAAGCGCTCTGGCGCACACTGGCGACGCTGGCGGGCGAGCAGGGAGCGACGGTGTTGATGGTGACGCACGAGGCCGCGGCGGTAGCGCACTGCCGGCGGGCGCACGTGCTGATCGACGGTCGGATCGCGGGAACCTTTGAGGTGCAGGGACGTGATGCGGGCGACGTGGCATCTTGCTACCACCAGCTTGTCGGGCAGAAAAGGCCGTAGCCTGCTGCTGGCCTTCGCGGTGGCGATCGCCGCGGCGCTGACCACCGCCATCGGTACGGCGGGTGAGGTGTTCCTGCGCTCGCTGAGCGCCGTGTCCGGGGCGGTGGTCGGGCTGGCGGACCTGCGCATCGAGCGGGAATCCGGGGGGAGGCTCGAAGATTCGTTCCTGGTTGAGGTTCGTTCCTGGCCCGGGGTGCGTCTGGCGGGGCCGGAGTATCAGTACGGGTTCACCGTTCGGCCGCGCGTGCATGATGTGCTGG
>JBGTFI010000395.1:0-3995 GCA_041747335.1 Phycisphaeraceae bacterium
CGTGGCCGCCGGCGCCGGGGACGGTCCTTCGGTCTCACCTGAATCCTTCTTGCTGAAGAAGTCCGCAGGCAGGGGCGTTCGGTCGATCGTTTCGATGTCGTCCTTGACCAGCGTCAACCGCGTGGGAAAGCCCGCGATGATGGTCCGGATGACCACCTGCTGACCAACCTCCGAAACGATCTCGCACTCAAACTGCCGGCCGTCCTTCATCCGGACGACCTCGGCGCTCGTCCATTCCGTCGCGGCGCTTATCACCAACGCCGCTGCCGCCACCGTCAACATCGATCTCGCCAGGTTCATGACCCACTCTCCGGAACGCCGCATCTGAAATGAATCACTCGAGCGGGCCTTCCGTGGGCGAAGCCGGCCGACCCGTCGGGAAAAGTATAGCAACCGACCCCCCGATCGACCACCCTTTTCGAGGAGGTCTTGAGTCTGGGGTCTTGGGTCTTGGGTCTGGAGTCCTGGGTCTGGGGTCGGGTGGCTGGGGCAAAGGCTTCGCGTGCCCCAGCGTTCCTCCCACCGCTACCGCAAGACCCCCACGAACGCCGCAATGTCCACGGCCCCCCCGTCCATCCCCTCGCGCGGGAGCGTCAGCGAGTGAACCTCCACCACGAACCCGGCCTCGGCCATCCAGGAACGCCAGTTCGCCTGAGAGAACAACCCGCAGGGATGGTCATCGACGATGATCCGCATTCCCCCATCCCCCCGGCCGAACCGGCGGACAAACAACGTCATCGTGAGCGTGAAACGGTCGGCCGCCGGATCCCGACGGACATAGGACGTGTAGAACACCTCTCGGCGGGCATCGCGGCGGTAGTCGCAGGCGATGTCGTGGTCCTCGAAGGTTTCCAGGGTGTAGGTCGGGGCTAGAATGCACACCCCACCCGGGCGCAAGTGAGCCGCGGCCGTGCGGATCGCGGCCTGGGCGTCCTGCTCCGTGGTCATGTAGTCCACCGCGTCGTGGATCAGCACCGCATCGAACCGCCGCCCAAGACGCATCGTGCGCATGTCGGCGACGAGGTGCTCGATTCCGGGATTCAGCGCTGCCGAGTTCGCCAGCATGGCGGGGGACAGGTCGGCGGCGACGAGGTCGAAGTCATCCCCCAGGTGCGAGAGCGTGTGGCCACCTCCGGCGCCGAGTTCGATCAGTGAACGGCGCTCGCCCGGCGAAGCCGGGCCGAGCGCCTCCGCGATGAGCTCGCGCACACACCGGGCTTCGGGCGCGTAATCCTCCGGCGGGCTGAGCAGCGGCCAGAGGTCGGCCAGATCCTCATACAGGCGGGGCAGGAACATGTCGCGATTGTAAGCCCCCGTCGCGCGATTCGATTATCCTCTTCCGCCATGTCGCGGATGCTCGATTGCCTGGTGTGCGGTTCGTGCGTGGTCGATCTGCTGACCAGGCCGGTCAAACTCGATGAACCCATCGGCCACGGGCGGCTGCACACGGTCGGACCGATCGAGGTCGCGGCAGGAGGGATCACCTCAAACGCGGGCGCGACGATGGCCCGGCTGGGGGCCAAGGTGGGGGTACTCAGCTACGTCGGGCAGGATGTCTGGGCCGATGTCATCCGCAAGCTCTACCGCGATGAGGGCATCGACGATTCGACGCTGACGGCCCATCCCACGCTCCCCACGAGCACCACGGTGGTGGCGATCGACGAAGGCGGCGAGCGGAGCTTCTTCCACTGCGTGGGCGCTCCGAAAGTGCTGGATGCGGCGGTCTTTCTCGACCGGCTGGAGGTTTTTTCCCGCTGCCGGTACATGCTTCTGGGGTACTACAGCCTGATGCCGCGCCTGGAGGCGGACCTGCCGCGTGTGCTGGAGCGCATCCGCGAGGCTGGATGCAGGACTGCCTTGGACGCCGCCGGGACGGGCGGGGGGATGCGGCCGCTGGATTCCATTCTCCCGCACCTGGATACCTACATCCCCTCCCACGCCGAGGCGTGCCATCAGACGGGCCTGGGCGAGGCGGAGGATCCCCGCCGCATCATCGAGGTATATCGAAAGTACTGTCGCGATGGTCTGCTAGGTGTGAAACTGGGCAGACAGGGGGTGATGCTCAGCCCGGAGGCGGGGCAGTTTCTGTGCGTACCGGCCGTTCCCGCCCCGGGGCCGGTGGTGGATACGACCGGTGCGGGGGACAGTTTCCTGGGGGGGCTGATCGTGGGGCTTTCGCGCGGGCTGGGGGTGGAGGACGCGGCCAGGCTGGGCACCGCGGCGGCGGCGTGCTGCGTGACAAGCCTGGGGGGGAGTACCGGTGGGAGGGATTATGCGACCACAGCGAGGCTGGCGGGGCTTTGAGGGCAAGTTCTCATTTTCGGCAGTGGGCGAAACCGCAAGATCGGGGTATATAATCGAGGTGGACTCTTGAGACGCACGCCGCGGGAAGACCGCGCGGCCGGAGGGACAGCGCACCATGAGCTTGACGCCAGGCAACAGGCCGAACCCCGCTCGTTTGGGAGGTCTCGCAAGGGTGTGGTGGTGCCTGTTGTTGCTGCCGCTTATGAGTTCACCGGGGCCGGTGGTGGTGCGCGGAGACGATGCGACGCAGCGCACCGTCCCGCAGTCAATCAGCGATCTGCAAGCCATCGAGGGTCGCGTGGAGGAGGTCGTCCAACGGGTGATGCCCGCGACGGTGTCCATCCGCGCCGGACGGGCATACGGCAGCGGAGTGATCGTGAGCGCCAACGGTTACGTGCTGACCGCCGGGCACGTGGCCGCGGAACCTGGGCAGAAGGTCACGATCTGGATGCACCACGGGCGGAGGCTGGACGGCGTGGCCCTGGGCATCAACGACGGAATGGACAGCGGACTGCTGAAGATCACCACGGAAGGCGAGTGGCCGTATGCGGAAATGGCCGGGGATGATTCGCCGCGCGTGGGGCAGTGGTGCGTGGCGTTCGGGCATCCGGGCGGATTCAAGCCGGGGCGGCCGGCGGTGCTCAGGCTTGGCAGGGTGATCTCCAAAGGCACGCGGCTGGTGCAGACGGACTGTCCATTGACCGCGGGCGACTCCGGCGGGCCGCTGCTGGATCTGGACGGCAAGGTCATCGGCATCCACTCGCGCATCGGGAACACGACGTCGGCGAACTTCCACGTGCCGGTGGCGACGTTCCTCGACACCTGGGACCGCCTGGTGGCGGGGGAGCGCTGGGACGATCGGGGGCTGGCGTTTCTGGGGATCGACGGATCAAACCATCAGCGCGGGGCGCTGGTGGTGCGCGTCCATCCCAGCACGCCCGCCGCCCAGGCGATGCTTCAGAGCGACGACATCATCACTGTGTTCGAGGGCCAGGAGGTGAGTTCGTTCGAGTCGCTGCGCAGCCTGATCGTTCAGCACAAACCGGGGGATGAAGTGACCGTTTCGCTGCTTCGCGGGCAGGAGATGATCGAGAAGCGCATCACGCTGGCGCGCCATCCCGATCTCCTGAGGCCGTGATCGCGCCCATGGGATGATCCGTTCCTCCATGAGGGGGTATTCCGCGTGAAGATGACGCACATTCGACCGGGAACCTGCCTGTCATATCGCGCTTGCGCATCGGCGCGGGCGCTGATTGTCCTGCTGATGCTGCTGGTTGCGCCGTCCGGGGTACAGGCGCAGCAGGGGCGGTTTCCTGCCGGTTCGAGCTATCTGCCGCGTTCATCCCAGAAGGACGGGCAGTTCGTGCGCAAGGCTTTCGCCGACGCGACGCGGCAGGCTTCGCTGGGGACGGTGCGGATCACCATCGACAGCGAGCCGGCGGCGCTGGGGCTGATCGTCGCGGGCGATGGTTACGTGCTGACCAAGGCCAGCGAGGTCGAGCGCGGCGAAGCGGTGGTGCATCTTCATTCGGGGATCGTGCGGCGAGGGAAAGTGGTGGCCAGGGACATGGTCAACGACCTGGCCCTCCTGAAGATCGCCGCTTGGGATCTCCCGCTCCCGCCGTGGAGCGAGGAAAGCCACCCGCGCGTGGGCAGGTGGGTCGCGGCGGTGGCGCTGTCGTCCGAGCCGC
>JBGTFI010000396.1:0-6847 GCA_041747335.1 Phycisphaeraceae bacterium
GCCCCGCCCGCCCCAGGCGCGGCGAACGCCCAGCCCGCGCCCGGCCCGTGGACGCTCGAGGGATACGACCGCATCGAGACCGATGCCCTCGATGCGCTCATCGAGGCGCTTACGCCCCTGACGGCCGAGCGCTGGCTTGCCGATCCGGTCGGACTCGGCGATGGGGTTCTCACCGTGTCCCTCGAAACATTCGACGGCCCCTCACACGGGCTGCGCATCGATCCCGCGATGCGCCACGCCCAACTCGACGACCACAGCGACGGCTTCGTGCTCGACGACTTCACCCTCTCGTCGCTTCTGGCCGAACTTCGCTACCGCACGCTGCTCTCGACCCCGGTCGATCGCATTCAGAAGATCGAGATCCAGCGCGGCGGAACTTTACTCACCGTCACGCGCGATGAGAGCGGCCTGTATGTCGCCAGTGAGGGTCAGGCCCTCAACCAGGAGGCCGCCGGAGCCCTTTTCGACACGCTGGCGGCGCTGCGGGCCGAGCGTTTTCTCGACGAGGCGGACGCGGCCAACCTCGGCGAGAACGCCGTCACGCTGACGATCACCCTCGAGGGCGATGACGACCCGCGGGTGCTCACCCTGACGGCCGAAGGCGACGCCGCCACGCTTTCCGGGGCGCCCCTGGCGTTCGAGCTGGGGCAGGAAGTGCGGGGGCGACTGCTCGCCCCGCTGGCGGCCGAGCCGACCAAGTGACTCCTCCCGCCTACCCTTGCCCCCACCGGGGGGATGCTATAATGCCCGGCTTTGCATCCGGTTCACCCCTGGCGTGGAGGTCTTCATCCGTGTCGTTTTCCGCCCCGAACGTCGCCGTCGTCGGTGTCACCGGCGCGGTGGGTCAGGAGTTCCTGCGCGTGCTCGCGCAGCGGAACTTCCCCATCGGCCAGCTTCGCCTGCTCGCCAGCGCCCGCAGCGCCGGCAAGACCGTCGACTTCAAGGGCAAGACGTATCCGATTGAGGAGCTGACCGAGGAGAGCTTCAGAGGCATCGACCTGGCGCTTTTCAGCGCCGGCGGCTCGATCAGCAAGAAGTTCGCACCGATCGCCTCCGAGTGCGGGGCGACGGTGGTCGATAACTCCTCGGCCTTCCGCATGACCCAGGGCATCCCGCTGGTCGTGCCGGAAGTCAACGCCGAGGCCGTCAAGGGCATGGAACCGGGCAAGGGCGGCATCATCGCCAACCCCAACTGCTCGACGATCATCATGCTCGTGCCCGTGACGCCGCTTCACCGGGCGGCCAGGGTCCGCCGTATGGTCGTCAGCACCTACCAGGCCGCCAGCGGGGCCGGGGCGGCCGCGATGGCGGAGCTGGAGCAGCAGACGCGCGAGGTGCTCGAGGGCAAGTCGCCCACCTGCAGCGTCTTCAAGCAGCAGTACGCGTTCAACCTCTTCAGCCACAACTCCGACCTCGGCCCGGAGGGCTACAACACCGAGGAGATGAAGCTCCTCCACGAAACCCACAAGATCTGGAACGACCCCTCGCCGCGCATCACGGCCACGTGCGTGCGCGTCCCGGTCATGCGGGCCCACGCCGAGAGCATCAACCTCGAGTTCGAGGGGAAGATGGACGAGCGCCTCGCCCGCGACATCCTGCGCGAAGCGCCGGGCGTGTCGCTGATCGACGACCGGGCGAACAACCGCTTCCCGACGCCGCTGGACGCCTCGGACCGGGATGATGTGTACGTCGGCCGCATCCGCAACGACATTTCCCGCGAGGGCCAGGAGATAAGCGGCATCGACCTCTTCGTCTGCGGCGACCAGATCCGCAAGGGCGCGGCGCTCAACGCGGTGCAGATCGCGGAACTGCTGCTGGAGCCGGCGGGGGTGGGGAGCAGGGGGTAGGATCAGGGATTCTGTGGTGGGATGATCCCTTGCTACCTACGGCCGAAAAGCTTCAAATCCTTCGATCGGTTCACCCCATACTTGATGGAGTTCGATAGTGCGTCGGGCGAGGTCTGGATTGGGCACGAGGAAGACGCGGACTTCTTCACCCCGTCTAAGAGTGGGTACAGAGTGCGGGAATGTAACCGGTTGATAACCACCCGGCGCCAGTCTTCCCACGATCGAGCCGAGGCGATGTTTCGGGTGGCTTTCGGTTTCGAGCAGCACGTCGCAGGCGACGCCAAGAGGCATATCGTCTTCAAGTCTGAGGAAGATTGTGACCAGGTTGAAGGGCATCCTGACTCCCACGACGTCGATCGATCTCAACGAACCTCTGTGAACGAACGTTGCCCCTGGAGGGGGATCGCCGGATTCCGAGGCGGCCCTGTCAATGAACAGCGACGGTAAATCATCGGGCAGGAGCGTGAAACGCTCCGTGACCTTCCGCGTGTACCGGGCCAGCGACGTTTCAGGATCACGTGTCCAGAACAGATTGACTTCGACCTCGCCTTCGATCGTGTGGGATCCGGGTTCCAGGAGCGTGGTGTCGATCACGTCGCGGGTGATCAGTTTGTTGGGCGGCCACGAAGGATAGGGCACCTGCATCACATCCGGGCCGTATGCGTCGGGAAGGTCCAGATTGGACGCGGACTGCGAGCCAATACGAACCGAGATCAGTCTTGCGGTAGCCTGCAATTGAACGTTGGAAGGTAATTCCGTCATTCCTGCCAGGCGGGGGTTCCAACGAATGACGATCGGAATCGGGTCGCCAGCGTTGATTCGCTGTCGCACGGACAGCGAGGGTTCAACGGCCTGGTGGAGGTACCGCTGCCATTGGGCTTCCTCCATGAGGCCCAGTCGCCACGAATCCTCCACAATGCTGGCTACGCCCGAAGGCCAAACCCAAATGGATAGGTCAGCTTGAAAAACCAGGCTCAGATCGAGAAGCTCCTGCAAATCCTCCGGGGACAGACATCCGGAATCCAGTCGCTTATGTACGTCATCACACGCGACATGGAGCACCTCTGAAACCAGTAGCAGCCGATCGTTATGAATCATGGAATTCGGCGACCGCATGATCTCACCGTATCTCTTGAGGAGCTTAGTGGTCAGATGGATCGCGGCTCGATCCGAATGCTCGCCGGCTTGGATTCGCCTCTCGATCTCCGCGCCCGCGGCCGTGGCCAATGGCAGAGGTTCATGGCTAAGTTCCCACAAAAGCACCCACGCCGGTTTGTACGCGGTGAAGCTGATGCCGGTGAACAGGTTGATGCCGCCCACCACAGAGCCAAAACCAATGAGGAGAGCGCCAAGCGCTATCCATATCGGCCGCCTGCGCCGCTGCCCCACGCGCACCGCGCCGGGCTGCTGAATCTCCGCCCCGCACTCGGGGCAGGTTCGGGTTGATTGCGGCAGGGCGAAGAGGTCGAAACGGCACGCCACGCACCAGGGGTGGTCGTCGATCCTTCGGCCGCGCCACCCTAGCACGAGCAGCGCCAGGCCGGCGAGCAGGCCGATTAGGACCACGGTCGTGACAAGGAACATCATGGCGGCGGCTCCCGGAGGGAGGTGTAGAGGGCGAGGCTATTGTAGCGGCAGTCGGAAGCAGCCGGAAAGAAAAACGGCGGCCATTCGGCCGCCGCTTCGTGGGGTTCCTCTCTTGTTGACCTTGGGTAATGGCGGGCGGGACGCCCGCTCCACTGGGAAGTGGGAAGGTGGGGCCGACTTATTATCCGCCGGTTTCGAGAATCTCGCGGGCGATGTTCGAGGGCACCGGGCGGTAGTCCAGCGGCTCCATCGCGTAGCTGGCGCGGCCCTGGGTGGCGCCGCGAAGGGCGGTCGAGTAGCCGAACATCTCCGAGAGCGGCGCCTCGGCGGTGATGATCCGCGTGTTGCCGCGCTCCTCCGTGCCGGCGATGATCGCCCGGCGGCGGTTGAGGTCGCCGGTGATGTTGCCCAGGAACTCTTCGGGCGTCGTGATCGTGACCTTCATGATCGGCTCGAGCAGTTGCAGCCCGGCCTTGCGCGTCGCTTCGCGGAAGGCGAGGATGCCCGCCTGCTCGAAGGCGATCTGCGAGGAGTCGACATCGTGGTAGGAGCCGTCGATCAGCGTGACCTTGACGTTGATCATCGGGTACCCGCCCAGCACGCCGCTCTTGGCTGAGGCGCGGCAACCGGCTTCGACGGAGGGGATGTACTCCCTGGGGATCGTTCCGCCGACGATCTTGTTCTCGAAGGCCATGTGGTCGGTGAACTTGAGCTCGTCGGCCTCGGCCTGTGCCTTGGTGTACGGCTCGACGGTGATGATCGCGTCGCCGAACTGGCCGCGGCCGCCGGTCTGCTTCTTGTGCAGCCCGCGGGCTTCGGCCTTGCCGCTGATGGTTTCGCGGTAGGCCACGCGCGGCTTGCCGACGTTCACGCCGATCTTCATGTCGCGGGTGAGTTTGTTCTTGATGATCTCCAGGTGCAGCTCGCCCATTCCGGCGATGATGGTCTGTCCGGTCTCCTCGTCGAAGTGCGACTGGAAGGAGGGATCCTCGCGGCGGATGGTCGCCAGGGCGTGGGAGAGCTTGTCTTTCTCGGCCTGGCTCTGGGGTTCGATGGACATGGAGATGACCGGGTCGGGGAAGTCCATGCGCTCGAGGACGATCGGTTCATCGATGTCGCACAGCGTGTCGCCGGTGATGGAGTTCTTCAGGCCCACAAGGGCGACGATGTAGCCGGCCTCGATCTCCTCGCGGGGGATGCGCTCCTTGGCGTGCATCTCGTAGATGCGGCTGACGATCTCGCGCTTGCCGTTGTTGGCGTTGAGGACGCGGCTGCCCTTGGTGAGCTTGCCGGAGTAGACGCGTGTGTAGGTGAGATCCCCGTGGGCGTCGGAAACGACCTTGAACACCAGGGCCGAGAAGGGCGCTTCGACGGCGTTGGGACGGGTGAGCTTCTTGTCCTTGTCGCGAACGTCCGTGCCTTCAATATCGGGCACTTCGGTGGGGTTGGGCAGGTAGTCAATCACGCCGTCGAGCAGGCGCTGCACGCCAATGTACTTGAGGGCGGATCCGACGAAGGTCGGATGAACCTTCAGCGCGATCGTCCCCTTGCGCAGGGCGGCGCGGATCTCGTCGGGGGTGATCTCCTGCTCCATGATGAACTTCTCGGTCAGCGCCTCGTCAAGCTCGGCGGCCTTCTCGACCAGGTGATGCCGCCACTCCTGGGCCATCGCGAGCATGTTCTCGGGGATGTCGCGCTCCTCGACCTTGGCCCCAAGCTCTTCGGCGGAGAAGAAGTAGGCCCGCATGGCGAGCAGGTCGATGACGCCCTGGAAGTCGTTTCCCGACCCGATGGGTAGCTGCACGGCGACGGCTGGGGCCCCCAGGCGTTCGTGGATGGAGTCGAAGCTGAACTGGAAGTCGGCGCCGAGCTTGTCCATCTTGTTGATGAAGCACAGGCGGGGGACGCGGTAACGGTCGGCCTGCCTCCAGACGGTTTCGCTCTGGGCCTCGACCCCCTCCTTGCCGTCGAAGACGACGACCGCGCCGTCGAGCACACGCATCGAGCGTTCGACCTCGATGGTGAAGTCGACATGGCCCGGGGTGTCGATGAGGTTGAGGTGATAGTCGATGCCGTTGCGCTTCCAGGGGCAGGTGGTGGCGGCGGACTGGATGGTGATGCCGCGCTCCTGCTCTTCCTGGAGGAAGTCCATGGTGGCGGTTCCGTCGTGGACCTCGCCCATCTTGTAGGTCTTGCCCGTGTAATAGAGGACGCGCTCGGTGACGGTGGTCTTGCCTGCGTCAATGTGGGCGCAGATGCCGAAGTTTCGGATGACGCTGAGCTTGCTGAGCTTGCGTCCCTCTCCAGAGGCGGTGGCGGCGGTTGCGGAAGTCATCGCTAAAGTCCTTATGCACCCCAGCTGTCGGATGACGACCGCATGGGCGGGCCAAACAAGGCTCCCCTCGCACCCTTCGCGGGGGGAAGTCAAAGCCAGGTAATAGGATCGGGTATTGCGGCGGGCGGTTGCAGTGGGCGGAGCTGTTCGGGCCGCGACCGCACCGGCGCGACCCTCTTCGATCAGGGGCGGCGATCGGGCCAGCCGCGGCCAGGCAACCAGTTCCTGCCCCCGGCGCGGACGAGCCTTAAACGATACCAAACCATCCCTAGTACTCCTTGACCAATCCTGAAGACCGGTCAGTCTAAACCGACAGCCATTGAAAGTCAAGCCGACTGTTCGGGCATCTGTGTGTTTTGTGTTGCCCCCTCCGACGTTCGAGCGCTTTGCTGGAGCGAGAAAGGCTCGAGGCGAGCGGCCATATCGCGGAAAGCGGTGAGCGACCCGCCGAGCGTACTCCAACGCCCGGGAAGCCTCAGAATGGACTCCAGACGGCGAGCGGCGGACTTCAATCCGGTATAAGTGCGGAGATTCCCCACCAGGCCCAGCTTCATGCGAGGGATGCCCGGATCGAACTCCCACGGGTGGAAGTAGAGGATGGCGGGGCGGCCCTCGGCGGCGGCTTGGGCAAGGCCCCGCCGCATGAACCCCAGGGGCAGGAGTCGGAAATACCCCCCACCGGCGACGGCGAGGTTTTTCTTGGCCACGCGCCAGGTCAGGGGGGGGATTTCGAGAAGTCCCTCTTGCTCCTGCACCCCGCTGGGTGACGACTGAACGAAGAACGGGCGATCCGGTGCGTGGGGGACGCCGTAGAGAGGGTGATGGACGGGATAGATGGAGCTGTCGTACGTAAACCCGGACTCGACCAGCACATCGACCGCCCAGGCGGTCTGGGGGACCAGGCTGAAGGTGGGCGCACGGTAGCCTTGGACGGGCCGACCGATGAGGTCTTCAAGGAGTTTCTTGGAGGTGAGCAGGTCGTCGCGGAAGGAATCGGGGGTCAGGCGGTGCAGGCGGTCGTGCCCGGTGCCGTGGCTGGCGACCTCGTGCCCGGCGTCGGCGATGGCCCGGACGGCGG
>JBGTFI010000397.1:0-4806 GCA_041747335.1 Phycisphaeraceae bacterium
CGCGGACCATCTCCGGGCGCGGCGCGCCCGCGGGGAGCAGCTCCGCGCCGATGGAGATGCGCGGTTGCCAGGCGAGCCACTCGGGTTCGGGCTGGGGATGAAGCTCGAAGCGTCTTCCGGTGCGGACCGGTTCGCCGGGGCGATCGGGCGTGGCCATGGCGATGCCCCCCGCGAGCACTGTCTGCAACGAATCGACCTGCAACTTCAGACCACCGAAACCAAGGTCCACGCCCACACCGCTGACGTTCCAGAACCGCGAGTTCTCGCGCACGAGCGTAGCGTACGCTGGTTCGATGTAGGCACGGAGTTCGACCGAGGCGGCGTCGCCCGCCAGCCCCACGGAGAGCACCGTCCCGATGGGAACCTGGCGGTAGAGGATCATCGTGCCCGGCTGCACGCTGCCGCGCTGGTGCGCGGTGAGGTGGATCTCCAGCCCATCGGGGGCGAGGGTCTCGATCGCGGGCGGTTCATCGAGCGCGATGAACCGGCCCTGCCGGGGGCCGTCCCCCGGCACCGCCGACAGGTAACGCGCCCCGGCGAGCGTTTCGAGGCCGGAAATCTCGTTCACATTCACCCGCGGGCGCACCAGCCAGAAGCGACTGCCCGCGCGGGCGATGCCCGATGCATCAGGTTCCAGGCGGACGATCGCCTCGACCTGAGTGAAGTCCTCGCTTAGCCGGACGTTCTCGACCTTGCCGATGACGATCCCCCGGCAGCGCACGGCCGTGCCGACCTCGACGCCGTGGCCCTGGGAAAGGACAACGGTGATGGCGTGCCCGCGCTGCGCGTAATAGACGCTCGCAAGCACGAGGGCGAACACCGCTGCGAGCGCCGGGATGAGCCACACCCACCACGGGCGCGTGGCGGGCGCGGTACAGGCGAGCGGAAGGTCGCTCTCAGTATGGGCAGGAGTATCGGTCATGGGAGCAAGGTACAGGTTGGCAAGTTCCAAGTGCTGTAGGTCAGGCCTCGGCCTGACAACATCGCGCTTGTCGCAAGGTGATCTGTCAGGCCGAGGCCTGACCTACATCGCCGCATTCGTGCATTTCCTCATTCCTCCTGCCAGATCGCGTGGGGGTTGAAGGCCCCGGAGGCCAGGAGGCTGAGCATCACACAGACGGTGAACGCGACGACGCCCGGCCCGGCGGTGACTTCCACCAGGTCGCCGAGCTTGACCGCCGCGATGATGATCGCCACGAGCAGCACATCGAGCATGCCCCATCGGCCGGCGATCTCGATCCAGCGGTACATGCGTGCCTGGTGGTGGGCTGCGAGGATCGCCCGCTCGCTGCACAGAACCAGCAGTCCCCCGAGCTTGAGCAGGGGGATGACCACCGAGCACAGGATGACCGCCAGCCCGATGAAAACCTGCCCGTGGGTGAGCAGGCTGACGCTCCCGCCGAGGATGCTGGTTTCGTGGACGTGGCCAAGTTGAGACAGCCTCAGCACCGGCAGGGCGACGCCCAGGGGATAGAGGATCAGCGCCGCGAGCGCGAGCGCGGCGGTGAGGTCGTTGCCGTGTTTGCCGGGACGCTCGAGTACCTCGCCACAGCGGGTGCAGCGGGCGGTTTCGCCCGGTCCGAGCGGGGGCAGACGGTGAACCCGCCCGCAGCGCGGACATCCGCGCAGTCGGGGGGCGTTGGCAAACTGCGGCTGGTGGCTGGCGGTCGGCGGATGCATCGATGAGGCCGTTTCGTAAGGATGATGCCCGATGCGTAAAATGATACGCTGCGGGGCTTGGGGTGCATCGACCCCGCTACAAACGCGGCCGGGGGACGCCAGGAGACGATTCACATGGCCGGCCACAGCCGATGGGCGAACATCAAGCACAAGAAAGCCAAGTCCGATGCGAAAAAGGGCAAGCTCTGGAGCAAGTGCGCCCGGGCGATCATCATCGCCGCGAAGAACGGCGGGGGGGATCCGGCGGCCAATCTCACCCTGCGGTACGCCATCGACGACGCCAAGGCCGCCAACATGCCCAAGGACACCATCGCCAACGCCATCAAGAAGGGCACCGGCGAGCTGGCGGGTGAATCCTACGAATCGGTCATGTACGAAGGCTACGGCCCCGGCGGCGTGGCGATCATGCTCGAAATCCTCACCGACAACCGCAACCGCACCGCCCCGGAAATCCGCAAGCTCTTCGAGAAAGTCGGCGGCAACCTCGGTTCGACGGGTTGCGTGGCCTACAACTTCCAGCAGCGCGGGCAGATCTTCGTCAGCAAGCTGGCCGCCGATGAAGACGCGCTCACGGCCGCGGCGCTCGAAGGCGGCGCGGAGGACATCACCGACCAGGGCGAGAGCTGGGAGGTGCTGTGCGAAGCGGCGGCCTTCCTGCCCACGCGGCAGGCGCTCGAGGCGGCGAAGATCGCCATCGAGTCGGCGGAGATCACGATGATTCCGTCCAACACCGTCACCTGCACCGGGCGCGACGCGGAAAAGCTGCTCAACCTCATCGAAGCTCTCGAAGACCACGACGACGTGCAGAAGGTCCACGCGAACTTCGACATCCCGGAAGAGGAGCTGGCGGCGCTGGGGGGATAGGTCCGGCAGCGACGGACGGACGCCGTAAAACAAGACCGCCCCGGAGTTACCGGGGCGGCCTTCGATCGGGGCAGGTCGGGACAGCGGCCTGTGTTATCGGGCGTTCATAGCCTTAGCCGAACAGGGTGTCAAACTGGAGAAAGTGGGGGGGGATGGGGTCATGCGGCGTCCGATTCGGCATCCGGCCCGCGGCGGGGGCGGCGCTTTCGGCCGACGGTGCGCTGATCCTGGGTCATGCGCCTGCCCGGTTCCTCTGCCAGGACTTCGACGAGCTCGTCGGGCGTCGCCCCCCAGAGGTCGGCGCCGATCTCTTCCGCCAGGCCGTCGGCCCGGTTGAAGACTCCCCCGCCGACGGCGATCTGGAGCTTCGGGCAGACGCCGATGTCGTGCAGTCGATCAATGAGCTGCCGCGTGAACGGGACCGTCGAGGGCACCGCGCCGAAGACGACCAACACGTCGGCCCGCAGTTCGCCGAGTTCGGCGACGACTTCATCGTTGGCGATCCCTCCGCCGGCGAAGCGGACTTCGTACCCGTCGGCTTCGAGCAGGTCGCAGGCCATCTGGGCGCCGATTTCCTCGGATTCTTCGGGACCGCAGACGAGGAGGATCTTTCGCCCGCGCGATGGGGCCAGCTCCAGCCGCAGCTGCATCTGATCGACCAGCACGCGCAGCAGTCGGGTCGCGTAGTTGAACGCCAGAATGGAGAGCTGGTCGGCGCGGTGGAGGTTCTGGATGCGCTCGAGCGTCGGCCAGAACAGTCGGGAGAGGACTTCGGGGGCCTGGTCGGTGGCCTCGAGGACTTCATCGACGATCCGGCGCGCTTCGGCGCGCTGGCCGGCAATGAGGGCGTTGAAAAACCGTTCGAGAAGGACATCGCGTCGCATGGGGACAGCTCCGTGAAGAAGGAATGCGGCGGTACGTGGGATCCGGGTTCGAGGCGGACGTTGCTCCTTTCACGCACGGGCTTCCGGTTGCGGCCGATTCGCCCTTGCGTACACGATTCATCGGAGAAAGGGGAGAATCCCACGAACGCTCCCGCGCTCGGTGAGGTTGTACGCAGCCCATAAGCGGTGATCCTGTGCATAAGTGCTGTAGAGCATCGCAGTTGCAGTCATTGCGACGTGAGCCGATAATTCTTGCGAATTGCTCTGCGAGTGACGAAGTGGTCAAGTTTATCGGCCCGCGGGCATGAACCGGAATAAGATGTTGCATGGCGCGCGGGTGTTGCGCGAGGAGATCAGGCAGATGAAACGGATTCTTGGTTCAGTCTGGATGGGAATGCTCACCGTGGCGCTGGTGATGGCGGGGGGGGGTTGCTCGACGAACCCGGCCACGGGGGCGCGACAGCTCAACGCCTTCAGCATGGAGCGCGAGATCGCGATGGGGGCCGAGGCCGCGCCTCAGTTTGTTGAGTCTTACGGCGGGGTGATCCCTTCGCCGGAGATTCAGGCGTACGTGAGCAACATCGGGCATCGGCTGGCGGAATCGAGCGAGCTTCCGGACCTGCCGTGGGAGTTCTTCGTGGTGGACTCGCAGGTGATCAACGCCTTCGCGTTGCCGGGGGGTAAGGTGTTCATGTCGCGCGGGCTGATGGCGCAGCTCACCAGCGAAGCGGAACTGGCGGGGGTGCTGGGGCACGAGATCGGTCACGTGACGGGGCGTCACGGGGGACAGCAGATGACGCGGGCGATCGGCATCCAGGTGGCGGCGGCGGGGCTGGGCATCGCCGGAGAGATCGCGGATGAAGATGCGCTGCGCTACATGGGGCTGGGAACCTCGGCCGGGGGCGCGGTGTATCTGCTCAAGTACGGGCGCGACCAGGAGACGCAGGCTGATTCGCTGGGGATGAGGTACATGACCCGCAACGGGTACAACCCGGTGGGTCAGCTTCGGGTCATGGAGGTGCTTCAGGCGGCGAGCGGCACGGGCGGTCGCCCGCCGGAGTTCTTCTCGACGCATCCTTATCCTGAGACGCGCATCGAACGCATCAACGAGGAGATTCACGACCATTACGCGGACTATGAAGACACGAGCAAATACAGCTTTCGTCAGGATGAATACAAGACGCAGGTGCTCGACCGCCTGGCGAAGCTCCCGCCGCCGAAGCACACGGGGCAGTAGGCCATGTGGTGTTTTTCTTTGCAGTGGGGCGGGCGTCTCGCCCGCCATCAGCCCGTAGGGCTGAATGCGATGAGACCCATGACCAAAGGCACGATGACGAATGAGTCGCGTCCATGCCGCGATGGCGGGCGAGACGCCCAC
>JBGTFI010000398.1:0-1867 GCA_041747335.1 Phycisphaeraceae bacterium
GCTCAGCGGCGGCCAAAGCGCCGCCGGCCGCGGAGGCGACGCCGGGACGATCAACCTTACCAGCGGCCTGATCCAAGTAGAACCAGACGCGACGCTTCACCTGATGGGCGGAAACGGCGACGACGGCGGAGACGGCGGAAAGATCAACCTGCACGGCGGAGAGATGCGCCTGCTCGGAGGCATGGTCCATCTCGGCGGCGGGCAACCGGCAATGGGCGGCGCGGCCGGAACACCCGGAGCCATCCACCTTCAAGGCGGCACGCTCACCGTCCCCGCCAACGACTTCGACGGCATCCTCGCGGCCGGCAACCTACTCTTTGACTCAGGTGTGCTGAAGCTGACGGACGTTGACGGCGCGGTGCTCGACGGCCAGAGCAAGATCGGTGCGGCGCTCACCACGATCGGGGCCGGCAAAAGCGTCATCGCGGACCATGGCCTGACGGTTCAGAACGGCGTGATGGCGCTGACAGGCGGCACACTCACGACGCCGACGCTTTCGCGAGGCCCCACTGGACTTGTCGTACTCTCCAGTGGCGAGTTGAACCTGACGCAGAACGATCTCGTGATCGCCCCCGGCACGCTGCTGGGCGCTGCCGCGCAGATCGGCTCGACCCACGTGAATCTGGCCGCTGGACACCTGATCGTGGCCGAAGGCGCATCGCTGACCGCTGGAGGCCACCTCTCGGCGCGGCAGGTCATGAACAGCGGACAGGTGAACCTCATCGGCGGATCGCTCACGACGATGCAGGCATCGGCGAACGAGGCGGACGCGACGATCAACGCCCTCGGCGCGACGCTCGACTTCGCGGGGGGACTGACCAACCTCGGCACGATGAACCTCGTTGACGCGTTGATCGAAGGCGATGTGGACAGCCGCGCCGACGCCGTGATCAACGTCATTGGACAGGCAACGTTCACCGGCGCGATGCGCGGCGGCACGAGCTTCACCGGCGGGGGCAAGGTCGTCTTTGAGGGCCTGTACGATCCGGGCGATGAGGGACAGAGTGATCCCGTCGCCTTCAGCGGCGACGCGGCGTTCGCGCCGACGGCCACGGTGGCCCTCGAGTTCCTCTCAGATGAAACCGCGATCACGCACGATCAACTGATCATCGCCGGGGAGGCGACCCTCGGCGGCACGCTTCAGATCGTGATGGCCAACGGCACGCAACCCCAGGCCGATGACCTCTTCACGATTCTCATTTTCGCCTCGCGCGGCGGGACGATGTTCGACCAGGTCGCCGGGCTGGACCTCGGCGGCGGACTGCGCTTCGAGCCGGTCTACGGCGAGACTTCTCTGGCCCTGCTCGTGGTCAGCGACGTGACGGTGGTCCTGGGCGATTTCGACGGGAACGGTGTGCTCGATGCGTTCGATGTCGCGCCCTTCGAGCAGGCGCTGGCCGACCGCGAAGGCTACATGGCGACCCATCCCGGACTCGATCCCGAAGTGCTGGGCGATTTCACGGGGGATGGGCAGTTCGACGCCTTCGACGTCGCGGGATTCGAGGCCGCGCTCGCCGGCGGCGGCGGGTCGGTTCCCGAACCGGCTTCGATCATCATGATTCTCTTCACCGGCCTGGCTGCGTGCGCGAGGAGAAGGCCAAAGTCGAAGGTCCAGAGTCGGTAGTTGCGAGTCACCGATGCGAATGGAACGGTTGGGCGCCTCCACCTTCACGCCGCCGGATCCGGCCAGTGAGGGGCTTCGACCACCGGCGCGCGCTCCTGCCGCCCGTCGCTGGCGAGCGCGAGCATCCGGTTCCGCAGGTCTTGGGCGATTGCTTCATTATCCATCGCTGGATCGGGGCGGTACGCCCGGCCGAACGTCACGCGTGCCCGGCTGTCGCGCAGGAAGTGCCAGATCATGCGGCGC
>JBGTFI010000399.1:0-5253 GCA_041747335.1 Phycisphaeraceae bacterium
CCATCGACGCCCTCCTCGCGGCCATTCAGGATCACTGCACCCGCGAAGGCCTCACCGCCGCGATCGTCACCAGCCGCAAGGACGCCACCCGCCTGGCCTGCCGACTGGCCGAGGGCAAACCCGTCGACACCTGCCGCCTCGTCCGAGGGTGGCGCGGCCAGTTCCTCGGCCCGCTCCTGCGCGACTGGGCCAGGACGCACGGGCTAGAGTGGGGGGAGTAGGGGCGGCCATGGGCGCCATGCTCTCACGAAAGCGTGAGCATGTAGCCCTCCGACAGGCTGGCTGGGCAGAGGCTTTACACTGGCCCCGTGCAAACCGCGGCCGACCCTCTTGCTTTCCGTTCCCGGAGCGTATAATCAACCATCCCCCGCCCCGCCACTTCTTCCGGCGGGGGTTGCCGGTCGGCACGTCCTTTTCTGGAAAGCATCCACCATGTCCCGACAACTCCGATCCGCCTTCACCCTCATCGAGCTGCTCGTCGTCATCGCCGTCATCGCCCTGCTGATCGCCCTGTTGCTGCCGGCCCTGGGCAAGGCCAAGCTGCGGGCTTACGGCCTGCAGTGCCTGGCGAACATGCGCAGCAATGTGCAGATGCAGGGGACTTTCGCCGCCGACCACAAGGGCGAGTTCATCGCCGTTCGCTCGCACATCGGCGACTGGTACTGGGACACCAGCCACCCCTACGACCAGAGCATCCGCGCCCAGATGGAGGATTACGTCTCCGAACCACGCATGCTCTGGTGCCCCTTCAAGGAGCACTTCACCGACAGCCCGGTCGAAGCGCCCATCACCTACGAAACGCGCCTGCTCGCACCCTGGAGGGCCAAGGTGGAGAACTGGACGTTCTACATGTTCGCGGGGAACTTCCAGTCGGCGCAGGGGTACACGCTGACCTACCTCGTGCCCGGATCCAGGTATGCCGGAGATCGCGGCGGCGGAACGCGCGGCGGCGGACGGGGAGGCGGCGGCGCGCCGAGCGAACCTGTGAACGGCGTGCCCGAAACCCCCTGGCCGCGCAATACCGACCAGGCAAGCTCCGGCGGGCTTATGGTCACGCACCGGCTCTTCGAGTTCGGCGGGTTGGCGCAGTACTTCAGCCACACCATCAAACCGCCGCTCAACCTCCAGGAAGGATTCGACCTCCAGGCCGCCGGGCTGGTCGAGCACCCCGTGGGCTTCGCCGATGGACACGTCCAGCTCCGCACCCCGGCTGAAGTGAAGTCCCGGGTGTTTCATTCCTGGCCCGGCACGTTCTACTATTGACCCTCAGACGGACCTCAAGGCTCCCCAACGAGCCGCGACCGTGAGGGAGCGGGGGCATCGCACGCGCGTCCAATCCGCCGATCCCAACCTCGTCCCTCTCTTCGTCTGTTCGTCTCTTCGTCCCTTTGTCCCTTCCCTCATTTCCCTCCGGGGTTCGGGCCGAATACCCTTATTCATACGTCCATCATCGTGCATCGATTGATCCCCTGTCGGGACCGCTCCCATGGTCATGTATTTTCTGCGAGGCGCGTTCATCCTCCTGGCCGTCTCGGTCACGCTTTCCTATCTGATCCCCATAACAGAGCAACAGGAGGTGAGCTTTCTGCTTTTCCTCATGATGCTGAGTATCGGGATGGGCATTTCCAGCGGCGTGATCGGGCTGGATATCTTCATCCGCGACAAGCATCTGTCGGCCATCTCCGGCGTTTTCCTGGGGCTGGGGGCTGGGCTGATCGTGGCGTACGCTCTGAGCTTTGTGGTCGATCTCGTTCACATGCTCCTGTATCCGGGCGGCGAGTACGAGTCCCTCGCCCAGGGGATCAAGGTTCTCATCGGGTTGATCACCTGCTACATCGGCATGTCACTCGTGCTCCAGACCAAAGACGACTTCCGATTCGTGATCCCCTACGTCGAGTTCGCCAAGCAGATCCGCGGAACCCGCCCGACGGTGCTCGATACCTCCGTCATCATCGACGGCAGAATCCAGGACATCCTCGCCACTCGCATCCTGCAGGGGCACCTGATCGTCCCACGATTCGTCCTCAACGAACTCCAGGCCATCGCCGACTCACCCGACCGTCTCAAACGCGCCCGAGGCCGGCGCGGGCTGGACGTGCTGCAGAAACTCCGCGAAGACCCGGCCGTGGACCTGGCGATCGAAGAGCACGAGGCCGAGGGCGCCAACGTCGATCAGATGCTCGTCTCCCTCGCGCACGAGCTCCAGGCGCGGGTGATGACCAACGACTTCAATCTCAACAAGATCGCCACCCTGCGCGGCGTCGAGGTCGTCAACATCAACGACCTGAGCAAGGCCCTGCGGCCGATCGTCCTGCCCGGTGAGAACCTCAACGTGCGCATCGTCCGCCAGGGCGAGGAGCGGGATCAGGGCGTGGGGTACCTCGACGACGGAACGATGGTCGTCGTTGAAGACGGCAGAGGACACATCGGCCAGCAGGTCCGCATCACCGTCACCAGCATGTTGCAGACCTCGGCCGGGCGGATGATCTTCGGCCGATTCGACCCAAACACCGACCCCCGCGAGCCGGCCGGCGATGACGGCTCGAATGAACGCGACCCCGCACCGAGCGGCGACAACCCCCGCACCCAACCCCCCGGCCTGGACAGCGGAGTGAATCGCGCGCGGGGACGCAATCCCAGGCGAAGGTAAGTGGACTGTGTATTGTGGGTGGTGGGTTTACTGCCAAGCCCAGTGGGGCGGGCGTCCCGCCCGCCTTTGCGGCGAAGCCGCAAAACCCCACCGGATCGGTGCCGCAATGTGCTGTCATTTCAGGCCTTCGGCCTGATGGCGGGCGAGACGCCCGCCCCACTGGGGTTGCCTACCCCATCCTCTCCAGCGCCTCCCAAAGCGCCTCGAGCGCTTCCGGAGGTGGCAGCACGTCCGCGTGACCCAGCTTCTCCAGGGCGATCACCATCGGACGCACCGCCGAGAGCTTCTCCATCCGGTACGCCATCACCAGCATGGACACGGCTCCCTCGGCCTTGATGAACGACAGCTTGGCCTTCTCCTTGATCGGCCCGTCGAGCAGCACCAGCGACGCCGGCCAGCCCACCGCCACCCACAGCGTCGCCAGCTCCGACTCACTGGCCACCCCCTGCCCACAGCGCTCGGGCAGTTCCACGTGCGCGAAGCGTTCATCGGCCACCAGTTCAATCCACGCCGGCGGAGCGTCCGGATCGAACATCACATCCGAGCGCCTTCGCGCATCATTGCTCGCGGCCGCGGCGCGCCAGGTCGATCGCGCCATGACCACCCGGCCGTGCAGCTCCGGGATCAGTGCCTCACGCCGGATGGCGATCATCGCGCACAGCGTCTTCTCGGAAAGAACGACCGGCCCGCCGGGGGACGTGAGGGCGTGGGGTTTGTGGGACATGGGAGGATGATAGGCTAAGCGTCCTACCGATCGCGATCCGCCACCTTCTGAAATCCTCACCGTCCCGACCGCCGCAGGAGCAAAGGCATGGCTAGCAACAAGACGGCGCCGCTCCACGGCTCGGGAACCAGCGTGATGGTGGCGCTCGGACCGAATGAATAGGCGAGATCCAGTGGCGTCCCGTCGCTCAGGATTCCGGTCAGCCTGCCCGTGAAAGGTTCGGTCATACCAGAACGTTCGATCGGGCCCAGTGGGAGATTGAACCCGGATCCGAAGATAGACACCTGCGAATCATGGACCGCCTCGATCATGTCGATTCGCCCGCCGGTGATTTCCGCCAAAGTGCCGGAAATGAAGGAACTCCCGACGCGGCCGACGACCAGTGTTTCCACGTGCCCACCTGTGATCTGTATGCGCCAAGCCTCCAGGTGGTCGAGACTGCCGCCGGTGACTTCCCCGGAGCCGCGAAGACGCAGCAGTTCGACGTGGCCACCCCGGATCAGAATCGGCCGGGCCTGCCAGAAAATCGTTCCAATCTCCCCACCTTCGATCGTCAGAAACGTTTGCTGCGGCGTCCGGCCGTCCTGCGTTGCGGCCACGATGGACCCCACCACCCCTCCGGTGATGAGGATGACCGCATGGTGTACGCCTGAAATCTCATCGATCTCGCCGCCACCGATGTTCGTCGTGCTCTCGCCCCTGGCGTGCAGCGCCTGGATGTTCCCTCCAGCCACATCAAGTTTGCTGGTCCCCGTTACCAGGACGCTGTTGAACACATCCCCCTCCACCACCGTGAACGGATCATCGCGCACAATGCCACCAGCCACGATCCCCGCCCCCGCGCGCGGCGTCGCCGCGCAAAGCCCGATCGCAAGGCAAAACAGCCCGATCACCCAAGCTTGCGGAACAACTCCCCCCGCCTGCCGACGTGCCTGATGTGTTTTCCCGGCCATGTGCGAGGCCTCAATATCAAGTGCCTGCCTGATTCATCATTGGCCGTGATCGCCCCCAGGTCAACACCCGCCAACCGCCAACCGCTACCCGCCACCTGCCAACTCTCTCGCCGGCACGCCGCCTACCTTCGCCCCCGGCCCAACCGGCTTCGTCACCACCGCGCCCGCGGCCACGATCGCGCCCTCCCCCACGTCCGCCATCACGATCGCCCCCGCGCCGATCCACGCCTTCTTGCCGATCGTCACCTTCTCGAAGCGCACCTCATCCTCGTGCGCCGCCGCGTCGCCCGTTTCGCTCTGGTGCTGCCTGCCGCCGGAGAGAATCTGCACGCCATCCGCGATGCGCACTTCATCGCCGATCTCCACCCAGCCAAGCGTGCAGAACCGCCCGATGTAGACGCGGTCCCCGAAACGCGCCTCGCACTTACTCAAGAGCGACATGAACCCGAAATGAACATCCTCCCCCACGTGGTCGAGCACCCGCCGGTAGTAGGCCTGCCGCGCATGCACGCCGAACAACCCCGGAATCCGGGCGATCTCTTCGCTGACGGTGGTGAACGCCTTTCGCTCGCCCATCAGCCGCGCCAGAACCCGGTACCACCCCCGGAAGGGCAGCGCCCACAGGCGGCCGACGGCGTGAATGATGGATTTGGCGAGAGGCATGGAGGAAGGGGTTAGCGATTGGGGGATAGAGATTAGGACACCGCACTGATTATCGGTGATTCTGGGATGTCGGCATGGCGGATTGTGTGTCCGCCTTGTCCCAATCCCCAACCCCTAATCCCAAATCCCTTCGGTTCAGCACCCGGTCGTAGATCGCCTTGACGCGAGCCATGCGGCGGGTGAAGGAATACTCGCGCTCGATCAGCGCCCGCGCCTCGGCCGCCAGCGTCCCCCGCAGGGCGCGGTCGGCCGCCAACCGGCGG
>JBGTFI010000400.1:0-13203 GCA_041747335.1 Phycisphaeraceae bacterium
GCGCCCGCCAGGCCGGAGCCTTGCGCGAACTGATCGCCGATCGCCCCGCCGTCGCCCCCCTCCACGAGCGCCTCAGCGCCGTCCACGATACCCTCGCCCAGCTCGGCCAGACCATCGCCCAGGCCTGCGAGGACGCTCCCCCCGCACACCTGCGCCAGGGCGGACTCATCCGTGACGGCTTCGACGCCCAGCTCGACGAATACCGCGCCCTCCAGCGCGACAGCACCACCTGGCTGGCGCAGTACCAGAAGGAATTGATCCAGCAGACGGGCATCGCCAACCTGAAGGTCGGTTTCAACAAGGTGTTCGGCTATTTCATCGAAGTCTCCGCCGCCAACCGTGACAAAGCCCCCGATGCCTGGTCCCGCAAGCAGACGCTCAAGAACGCCGAGCGCTATACCACCCCGCCACTCAAGGAATACGAACACAAAGTCCTCAGCGCCGAACAGCGCGCCATCGCCCGCGAACAGGAGCTTTTCACCCATCTCTGTGAACAAGCCCAGGCCCACCTCGAGGCCCTCCACGAGTTCGCCTCAGCCGCCGCCACCCTCGACGCCCTGGCCTGCTTCGCCCGAAGAGCGCTGCGCTTCCGCTACGTTCAACCGGAAATCGTCGAAGAACCCGTCCTATACATCGAAGCCGGAAGGCACCCCGTCCTCGACGAACTCCTCGCCGACCGCTTCGTCCCCAACGATGTGGCGTTGGGTGTCGGGGTGTCACGTGTCGGAGTGTCGAGTGTCGAGAAGAAAGTGGCACCGAGGTCCACAGTAGAGCCACATGACACACAACACCACGACACTCAACACCCTGACACGCGACACCCAGACAATCCAACCCTCGCCCTCATCACCGGCCCCAACATGGCCGGCAAGAGCACCTACATCCGACAGGCCGCACTCATCACCCTCCTGGCCCACACCGGCAGCTTCGTCCCCGCCACCCGCGCCACCGTCGGCCTGTGCGACCGCATCTTCACCCGCATCGGCGCCAGCGACGAGCTACACACCGGCCAATCCACCTTCATGGTCGAAATGACCGAGACCGCCAACATCTGCCACCACGCCACATCCCAAAGCCTCGTCATCCTCGACGAAATCGGCCGCGGAACCAGCACCCTCGACGGACTCTCCCTCGCCTGGGCCATCGCCGAACACCTCGCCCAGCGCGCCTGCCGCACGCTCTTCGCCACCCACTACCACGAAATCACCCAGCTCGCCGAGCGCTTCCCCAACGTCGTCAACCTGAGCGTCGCCGTCCGCGAATGGCAGGAAGAAATCGTCTTCCTCCACCGCATCGTCCCCGGCGCCGCCGACCGCAGCTACGGCATCCACGTCGCCAAGATCGCCGGCCTCCCCCCCCACGTCGTCCGCCGCGCCAACGAACTGCTGGGCAAGCTGGAGGTCAATCACGGCACGGACGCCGTGAAAAACGGCCGAAAACCCCCGAAAAGCGATCCCCAAACCACTCCCTCCGGCCAACTCTCCCTCTTCACCCAGTACCTCGAACACCCAGCCGTCGAAAAACTCCGCGCCACCGACCTCACCGTCATGACCCCCCTCGAAGCGTTCGACCTCCTAAGACGACTCCGCGAAGAACTGGAATGACGAAACGTCAAGCCGGCGCCGGGCGCCACGCCGGGTGCCTGTGGCAAAGCGAAGCGTGCCACAGCTAGGTAACCAACCAGAACTCAACCACCACAACCCACAGCCCACAGCGCTCCCATTCGTCATTCGGGTTTCGTCATTCGTCATTTCCCCCCTTACCCCATCACCTCCCGGATCACGTGCCCATGCACGTCCGTCAGTCTTCGGTCGATCCCGTTATGCCGGTACGTCAGTCGCTCGTGGTCGATCCCCAGCAAGTGCAGCACCGTCGCGTGGATGTCGTAGCAGTAGGTCGGGCGCTCCGGGTCCGCCGGCTTGTAGGACCACTCATCGCTCTCGCCGTACGTCACCCCCCCCTTGATCCCGCCCCCGCAAAGCCAGTTGGTGAACACAAACGGATTGTGATCCCGCCCCAGCGTCCCCTGCGAGCACGGCATTCTGCCGAACTCCGTCGTCCACAGGATGATCGTGTCATCCAGCATCCCCCGCTGCTTCAGATCCCTAATGAGCGCCGCCGCACCCACCGCCATCCCCCACCCCAAAGGGTCGTGATCGCGCTTGAGATCCTCGTGCGAGTCCCAGTTGCGCCGCGGGAAACCGTTGTCCGCCCCCGACCAGATCTGCACGAACCGCACCCCCCGCTCCAGCAGCCGACGCGCCACCAGGCAATTCCGCCCGAAATACCGCGCTTCCTGCCCCCGGTTCATCGGCGCCGCCGTGTCCCCGATCCGCGCGTTCAGCCCGTACATGTCGAGGATGTGCTCCGGCTCGCCGGAAATGTCCAGCACCTCCGGAGCGCTCAGCTGCATCCGCGCCGCCAGCTCATAGCTTCTGATCCGCGCATCCAGCCGTGAATCCCCCTCCCGCGTCGCCTCATGCCGCCGGTTGAGCGCCTCAAGCGTCCGAAGCACCCGCGCCTCACTCTCCGGCCGAATGTAACCACCCGAGGGCGGAAACAAATCCGCGATCGGGTTCTCCGCATTCGGCCGGATCATCGTCCCCTGAAACTCCGCCGGCAGAAAACCCGCGCCCCAGTTCCGCGGGCCGTTGGGCGCGAAACCCCGCGGATCCGGCAGCACCACGAACGTCGGAAGGTTGTCGTTCATGCTCCCCAGCCCGTACGCCACCCACGATCCCATCCCCGGAAACCCCGGCAGAACAAAACCCGTCGCCTGCATGAACGTCGCCGGCCCATGCACGTTCGAGTGCGACACCATGTTGTGAACAAACGCCATCTCGTCCGCCACCTCCCCCAAAGGCGCCACGATGTCGCTGATCCACTTCCCGCTCCGCCCATACCGCTTCCATCCCCACGGCGCCGCCATCGTGTGCCCCGGCTGCGACTGGAACAGCACCACCTTCTCCCCCGGATCCCACGGTTTGCCGTGATCCCGCTCAAGCCTGGGCTTGTAATCAAACGTGTCGCACTGGCTCGCCGCCCCCGACATGTACAGCTGAACCACCCGCTTGGCTCTGGCCGGATGATGCAGCCCCCCGCGCTGATACAGCAGCCCCGCCGTTCCCGCCTTCGCCGCCCGCGCCCCAAGCAACCCCTCGCCCCCCAACATGCTCGACAGCGCAATCCCCCCCAGCCCCCCCCCAAGCTGCCACAGGAACCGCCGACGGTCCATCCCATACACCACACGCCGCTCAGTCTCAGGTCTCATCACACTCACTTCCTGAATCCCCCCCCTCCGTCGCTTCCCCATCAGTCCACAAATACAAACTCATTCATGTTGAAGATCAACCGCGCCACGTTCGCCAGCCCGTGCTCCTTCGCCAGCTCCGCCAGCGCCCGCATCTCCTCCTCCGTCGGCTCGCGCCCCAGCGCCAGCAGGTACGCCGCCTCGATCCGCCCCTCCAACGTCCCCGCCATCACCTCCAACCGCGCCGCGAAGTGCTCGGCCATCCGAACCATGAACGGATTGTTCATCAGCGCCAGCGCCTGCAGCGCCGTCATCGTCTCCAGCCGCTTCGCCACCACCTGCGACGGGTCCGCGCAGTCCAGCGTCTCCATGAACGGATCAGGCACGCTCCGCACCACGAACCGGTACACGCTCCGACGGTGCGAGGCCGGATCATCCGGATCGTGCTCCTGATACTTGTAATGCGGCGAGTGGTCCTCCACGAACCCGAACGCGAAAAAGCCCGGCCCGCCCATCCTCAAATCCAGCTTCCCCGCCGACGACAGCACCGCATCCCGCACCGCCTCGGCCTCGAGCTTCCTGCGATTCATCCGCCACAGATACAGATTCCCCGCGTCGATCGCCTCATTCCCCCCATCCCCCGTCGAAACCTGCCGGTACGTCGCGCTCGTCACGATCACCCGGTGCAGCCCCTTGAGCGATTGATCCCCATCCCGGAACGTCGCCGCCAGGTAATCCAGCAGCTCCGGATGCGTCGGCGTCGCACCCATCAGCCCGAAGTCGTTGGCCGTCTCCACGATCGCCCGGCCGAAATGGTGCTGCCACACCCGGTTCACGATCGAACGCCACGTCAGCCCATTGTCCCGGTCCGTCAACCACCGCGCCAGCGCCGCCCGACGCGCCCCCTCATCCTCATTCCCGCTCTGCTCAAAACGCGACCCCAGCCCGTCGATCACCCCCAGCGTCCCGGGCCCCACCGCCCTTACCGGCTGCTTCTCATCCCCGCGATTGAGCAGAAAAACCTCACGCGCCTCGCCGTTCGTCGGATGAAAGTTCCCCATCGGACTGAACCGCGTCGCCGCCGCGTACACCAGTTGCCGCCGC
This sequence comes from Phycisphaeraceae bacterium, assembly GCA_041747335.1. Lineage (GTDB taxonomy): Bacteria > Planctomycetota > Phycisphaerae > Phycisphaerales > Phycisphaeraceae > JBGTFI01. The sequence goes on from JBGTFI010000400.1 coordinate 4,355, forward strand.
GGCAATTCACCCAGCGCCGCCTCGACTTCCTCGATCGCCCCGAACAACTCCTCCCTCGCGCTCAACAATCCCCCATCCACACGCTGCTTCAGAACCTCGTCCCACTTCATCTCCCGCGCCGCGATCCGCGCTTCCAACTCATCCCCCGAAGCCCCGTAATAAACACCATCCACCAGGTTCCCCATCCCCCACCGCACCGGCGCCTCGATCGTGTCGTACGCGCTCACCTTCGCCCCCCGCGCCACGTTCTTCCCCTCCCCGTCGATCGCCTCTAGCTCCCCCAGCGCGAAGATGTAATCACTTGCGAGCCGCTGCGCCAGCTTCGTCGCCGTCACTCGAACGTAACGCACCGGCCGATCACCCCCCGCAACCACCACCGGCTCAACCCCCGGATTCCCCAAATCCTCCCCCGTATGGTCCGCCAGCATCACCACCCCGCGCCCAAACGCCCCATCGTTCGACCCCTCCACCCGGAAGCGCACCGGAAACCCGAACCCCGCCCCGATGCCGTTGAACGTGTCGTGCGCCCCGATCAGCACCACACGATCCAGAGCCACCGCCCTGCCGAGGTCCACCTGCACCCACTTCGTCTGGTCCGCGCTCGACTCAAGCTGGCTGTGATACCCGAACGCAGGGTGCTGACCCTCGCGCTGCTGACGCAGCTCCGCAAGCTCCCTCTCCACGGCCGCCAGCGCTTCGCCGCCCTGCTCACGGATGCGCGCATCAAGCTCCTTCATCCGCGCCCGGGCATCATCCAGTTGCGATTCGAGCTCCCCCCGCCGCTTCATCACCGCCGGATCCGCATCAAAAGCCCGGTCCGCGCGGTCCACCGCCGCGAACACCGCCTGAAGGCTGTAGTAATCCTCCTGCGAAATCGGATCGAACTTGTGATCGTGGCACCGTGCGCACTGCACCGTCATCGACGAGAACGCGTTCATCACCGTCGCGACCATGTCGTCCCGGTCAAGATTCCGCACAATCTTCTTGTCCGGCTGCTCCTCCCCGAGTTCCGCGTGACCCACCAGGTCCCACGGCCCCGCCGCGATGAAACCCAGCGCCACGATCCCATCCGGTTCGCCCCGATACAGCACATCCCCCGCCACCTGTTCCTCCACGAATCGACCGTACGGCTTATCCTCATTGAGCGCCCGGATCACGTAATCCCGGTACGGCCAGGCGTTTCGCCGAAGCTGATCCTTGTCGTACCCGTGCGTGTCCGCGTAGTGCGCCAGGTCCAGCCAGTGCCGCGCCCAGCGCTCCCCGTAACGCGGCGAGGCCAGCAGCTCCTCCACCAGCCTCTCGTACGCATCGGACGCTTCATCCCCGACAAACGCCTCCACCCGCGCCGGATCCGGCGGTAGCCCGTGAAGATCAAAACTCAGCCGCCGGATCAGCGTCCGACGATCGGCTTCCGGCGAAGGCGTCAGCCCCCGCTCGCGCAACTTCGCGAGGATGAACGCATCCACCGCGTTGCGCGCCCGCTTCGCATCCTCCGCGCCAAGCTCCGGCACCCCAGGCCGATCCACCCGCGTAAACGCCCAGTGCGTTGCGTAATCCGCCCCCGCATCAATCCACCGGCCAAGCGTTTCGATCTGCTCCGCCGTCAGCCGCTTGCCCGTCTTCACCGGCGGCATGCGCACGTCATCATCCTGTGACGAAACGCGCGCCATCACCGCGCTCGCCCCGCGGTCCCCCGGTACGATCGCCCGCAAGCCGCTCTTGAGCGTCCCCGTCGCCGCCTCAAACTCATCCAGCCGAAGCCCCGCGCTCCGCGAAGACGCATCCTGACCATGACAGGAAAGGCAGTTCTCCGCCAGAATCGGCCGAATGTCCCGATTGAAGTCCACCTCCCCCGCGCGCACCCCCGCCCCCGCCGCCATCACGAGCACGAACACCACGGAAAAAATGCGCACGAGACTCGTCCGGGTGCCATGCCCTCGCGAAGCGTGGGCATGTGACGCCGAGGGTGTACCAAGGCCAACCATCCCGTGCATGTCGCCTCCCAAGCCCCCATGCCTCATGACTCATGCCTCACCAAACGCCAATCTGCAATCTTCAATTCTGCAATCCCTCAGTTCCGCCGCCCCCCATCCCGCCCGGTGCGCGGCTTCACTCCCGTGTCCCGCAGGCCGGGCACCTTGATCTTGTACTTGCACCACCAGCTCCCCACCGTCCCCCCAAGCTCCACACCATCGGTCGTGCGCCACTCCACGTGGCCATCCTCGAACAGGTAATTCTGCCCCACCGGCTCGCCCCCATCCGTGATGTGGCTCGAGATCGGCCTGCCGTCCGCCTGGAACCACTGCGTCCCGTTGATCGACTGGTTCATGTCCATCAGGATCGGCGCCTTGGCGAACTCGCCATCGAACGTCTGTTTCGTCACCCACTCGACCCCCGCCGGCGAATAGTCCGCCCCGCCCTGCCCCTGGAAACGATGGGGCAGGTAGAAGTACCCGATCAGCCCGCCGTCGATGATGCTCTGCGTGCCGATGGTCCGTTCATCCCGATGCCAGAGCTGCGTCGGACACGACAGCACGCTGTTGGCCTGGATCTGGTCCGAGTTCACGATCGGCAGCAGGTACTCCTTCCAGAACGCCCGCACCCCGCTCCCGCACCAGCTGAAGTGCGACCCGTCCTGGTTGTCCGGAAAAAAGTTCTTGTTGTCGCTCCCGAACGCCTGCAGCGCGATCCCCCAGTTGTGCTGGTGGTTCGAGCACGTGACGATGTCCGTCTGGAAACGCACCCGGCCAAGCGCCGGAAGCAGCATCGCCACCAGCAGCCCGATGATCGAAACCACCACCAGCAGCTCGATGAGTGTGAACGCCCGTCTGGACGACATGCCTGGCTCCTTCAAGAGTTGTTTGCACCTGCCTGGGAAATCCCGACCGCCTGCCGACGATCGTTGAAATGCCTCGCCGCACGCGCCTGCCGATACGCATAGATTAGGCGACCCGCCCGGCAAAGGCAACGATGACGATCACCTCACGGATCAACCTTCTCCCCATGCCGTTGGGCGATCTCCCGGATCGACTTCCGCGCGTTGCGGACCAGCGCTTCGGTCAGATTCCCCGTGTCGCGCTCGATCTTGTCCAGGTTGAACGCCAGCTCCGCCTTGTCCGCCAGCGCATCGTACGCCGCTGGACTGAGCACCACCGCCGCCGTCTTTCCGTTGACCGTCACAAAAAGAGGCCGCCCACTCTTCTTAAGCCTCCGAAAGTGTCCGGTCAGATCCCTTCGATATTCGGTCAGGGGACAGACATCTCGCGCTCGCACAACCCGCTCCTCTCGACTCGAAGTTTACAGAACTCTGTACATTCTAGGCAGGTGGGCCACCCCGATCAAAACCCGAATACAGACCGGCCGGTCCGTTGCGGGCAGACGCCCCTACCGATCGTGCAGCAGCAGCGTGATCTCCAGGCTGAACGGCCTGCCAAGCTCCTTGAGCTTCACCCCCGACGCCTGCCACCGGTAAAGGCTCGCCTCGATCGGGGCGTCAAAATCCGGATACCCCGTTGTTGTTAACATCTTGACTGCAATGACTTTACCCTGCGGGTTGAACGTGATCCGCGCCGTCGGGTTCGCCGGAACCGCCGTGAGCATGCTCACCACGCTGATCTCAGGCCGCGCAGGCCGAATCTGAATCCCCTGCCCCGTCAATACCGACCCAGGGCGCACCCGCACCGGCGAAGAAGTCAGACTCACCGGATCCGCTTCGCTCTCCGACCGCGCCGCCGACGTCGGCCTGGCCTCTCGCGACTCGGCCGGAGGAGGTGAAGACACCGGGGGCGTCGCCGTCTGTGCCGATTTATCTTCTTGTTCCTGCTGCTCTTGCGCATCGCTTGGCGAAGTCTGCGTCGGCAGCCCGGCCGGGTCGGGGGCCTTGGCCGTCGCCTCCGCAAGCTCCACCGGCTTGCCCTGTTCCTTCGGATCCTCTGTCTCGGCCGAAGGCTGATCCGTCGGCGGGGTGTCCAGTCTCTCCGGCGCCTGAGCCGGTTCAAATCGGTCCCGCCCCTCGCCCGGCTGGATTGCATCGGCCACCTGCGCGGGCGTGGGCGCCGGATCGAGGGTGACGGGGGTCGGGGTCGGGTCCGTAAGTGACGGCGGGTTCTCCGTTTGACGCGGTGCGACGGCCTGCGCCTGGGTGATCGGCGGGGCGATGTCCTGGGTCGGTCCCTCCGCCCGCGGCTGCTCAGCGGGGGGAACGGGCAACGGCTCTGGGCCTTCCGCAGCGCTCCTGTAGGTCAGGCCCTGACCTGTCATCGACGCATCCTCAGGCTGAGGCTGATCTTGCGCTTGGGAAGGCTCACTCGGCGCCGTCGGAGGAGCTGTCAGGCCTAGGCCTGACCTACCAGCCTGGGCGAGCTGGGTCGGATCCGGTTCGATCGGGGCCTCGGGCGTGGGGTCCACCTCGCGCTGAAGGGCCGGTTGCTCGGTGGTGCTCTGACGGGCCAGAAGCTGCTCAAAGTCCTCGTGTGAAATCCACGCCACCGTGCTGCGCTTGGGCGCATCGTCTTTTCCCAGCGGCACTTCCGGCTCATCTGGGGGTTTCGGGGGATCGGGCGGGGTTCGCTCCGGTGTTGGCGGCTCCTCTTCGCGCTCCTCTGGCACGGGCGGGTCATTGAGAGGTCGCGCGGTCGCGGGTTCACCCTCCCGATCATCCCCCGCGCCAAGGATGCGCGCCGCGGCCGGGACGAGCGCCAGATGCACCGCGACGGCCAAGCCCGCCCCGATCAAGAGCGCCAGGATGGATTCACGGTCACGCATGAGGGGGGTCGGGGGTCGGGAGTCGGGGGTCGGGGGTCGGGGGTCGGGGGTCGGGCGTTCTTAGTCTGGTTCCTGGACCCCAGACTCTGGACTCAAGACACCAGACTCCCTCGGTGGTCCGACGATGGCGAAGTCGTTGATGCCCGCGGCGCGAACGCGGTCGATGAGGTCCACCAGCATCGGCCCGCGATCGACGCTTCCGGGGGTGGCCTCGACGGCGAGGTAGAGGCGCGGGCCGCCCGAGGGGGGCATCTGGGCAAGCTCGCGCAGTTGATCGCCAAGTTCCTGGTAATTCACGGGTTGGCGGTTGAGGAACATTCGGCCTGAGGAAGCGAGGGTCAGAACGCGCAGTTCCCGTTCGACGGCCTGCTGCCCTCCTGCCAGGGGGATGAGCTGGATGGGGAGCACCTCGGCGCGGACCATGAAGATGAGGCTGTAGATGAAGAACGTCAGCAGAAGGAAGATGACGTCGATCATCGGGAGCAGCTCAAGCCGCGGGGTGAGATCATGGCGTCGCAGGTGGATCACGGGGGTATTGTATGTCGGGGGGGAGGAATGAGTTGCAAGTTTCAAGTTGGCAAGTGGGCAAGTTGGCGGTGATGGCGGGCATCGCGATGCGTCCCCCGATTCGCAACTTGAAACTTGTTAACTTGCAACTTTCCTATTGTTGGGCTTTGGACTTTGGACATTGGCCCCTACCATGATGCCATGAGCGAGGAAGACCCCCTGAATGCGGCGGTGGTTCGGCGGGTGGACGTGTCCCCGGGATTGGCGATCCTCTGGGTGCGCGGGGATAACCTCAACGGACAGCTTACTTTCGAGCCGGGACAGTTCGCGACGCTCGGTCTCCCCGCGCCGGATCCACCGGCGGGGACCATGGCCCCGGCCCGGCCTCGCAAAGGGCCGAAGCTGATCCGGCGTGCGTACTCGATCGCGTCGGCCCCCGGTGCGGACGGGGTGCTGGAGTTTTTCGTGGCGAAGGTGGAGGAGGGGAAGCTGACGCCCCGTCTATGGGACGTGCCGGTAGGCGGCAGGGTGTTCATGGATCAGCGCATCCGGGGGGAGTTCACGCTGGGATCGATCCCGCGTGAGGCGGATGTGCTGATGGTCGCCACGGGGACGGGGGTCGCGCCGTTTGTGTCGATGATCCGCGCGTATCGGGGGCAGGGGCGCTGGCGGCGTTGCGCGCTGATCCATTCGGCGCGGGTGGCGGCGGATCTTGGCTATTTGGAAGAAATGCGTGCCATCGAGCGGGAGGACGCGGGGTTTCGTTACCTGCCGACGGTGACGCGCGAACCGGAGGATTCGCCTTGGACCGGAGCGCGCGGGCGTCCTCAGGCTTTGCTGGATCCGGCGGGATCGGAGGAGCGGCTTGGTTTTGCGCTCGATCCCGGAAGCTGCCACGTGCTGCTGTGCGGGAACCCGGCGATGATCAACGAGGTGAGCGAGCTGCTTGGCCCGGTGGGTTTTGAGAAGGACAGGGGGAACCTGCACTTTGAGCGGTATTGGTAGGGGTGGCTGGGGATCCTGTGGCCTCCTTCACGGGCAAGCAGAACCTTGCCTATGGCAACCACCGTTACGGCATCCTGAGCTGCTATGATCCGTTTCATGGGTGAGCCGGATTCCATGGCGCGTGAGGCGCTTGTCATCGGGTGCGGTTTTCTTGGTCAGGTGCTGGCCGGGGCGCTGATGGCGCGTGGTGTGACGGTGTACGCGACGACTCGGCGGGAGGAGCGGGCGCGGGAGCTGGCGGAACGAGGGGTTCGGGCGCTGATTGTGGATGTGCTTCAGCCGGTGACGTTCGCGGCGCTTCGGCCGGCGCTGGCGAGTGAGCTGCTTGATGTTTACTGCCTGCTTCCGCCGGGAAGGATGGCGGATCAAGGGGATCCAGCGCGGGATCCCGCATTGCGTGGGTTGGGGAACGTTCTGGATGCGCTCGAGGGCGCGTGGATTCACCGGGCGATCATGGTCTCCTCGACGGCGGTCTATTCGCACACGGCCGGGCGGCGGGTGGATGCGGACACCGCGCCCGTCCCCACCCCCGCCCCCGACCCCGGCAACGACCGGGCGGCGCGGTTGCTGCGACTTGAACGGTTGTGGCTGGATGGGGGCGCGCCGTTCCGGGTGCTTCGGTTGGCGGGTTTGTACGGGCCTGGGCGGATCGTCGGGCTGGAGGCGGTGCGCGGGGGGCATCCGCTGGTGGGTGATGCGGAGGCGATGCTGAATCTCATTCACGTGGAGGACGCCGCGGAACTGCTGATCGCGTTCGCGCGGGCGGATGAAGCACACGCGGTCGAGCTGGGCAGCGACGGATCGCCCACGCCGCGTCTGGCGTATTACACGGAGCTAGCCCGTCGGGTGGGTGTGTCGCCCCCGGAAGTGGTGGACGATGAAACCGCGGCGCTGGAGCTGGGGTTGAACCTGGACCGCCTTCGGCGGGCCAGCTCGAAGCGGTGCGATCCGGAGCCGACGTGCGCGCGGACAGGGTGGCGGCCGCGGTATCGCGACTTTCGAATGGCGCTGGATGAGCTTCTGCCGCAGCGGGTGTGAGGTGCGGGGCGGGAAATGACGAATGAGATATCGCGGCCGCGCTGCGCTTGGCCGCAACCAAACAGGAGAATCAAGAATCAGTGGGGCGGGCGTCTCGCCCGCCATTGCGGCGAAGCGGCAAATTCCCACCGGGGAGGGCCGCAACATGTTGTCATTTCAGGCCTTTGGCCTGATGGCGGGCGAGACGCCCGCCCCACTGTCAAGGAGGCTGCGCCAGGAGAATCTTTTCAGGAAAACAAGATTCTGGATGATATCAACATAGCACGGCGCGCCAGGTGCATTGGCCCCGCCGTGCTTTCGTGCCTACCCCCCATACACCTTGGCGGGATCGAACACGCGCGACGCCACCGTCTGCAGCGCCTCCGCGCCCACCACCTTCCGGTAGAAGCACGAGTTGTACCCCACGTGGCAGCACGGGCCGTGACTCCTGCACCGCAGGAGGATCGTGTCCTGGTCGCAGTCCACACGGGCCTCGATGACCTCCTGAATGTGCCCGGACGACTCGCCCTTGACCCACATCTTGTTGCGGCTTCGCGAGAAAAACGTCGCCTTGCGCGTCTCAAGCGTCTGAGTCAACGCCGCCTGGTTCATCCACCCCATCATGAGAATCTCGCCCGTCTCGATATCCTGCACGATCGCGGGCGCCAGACCCTGATCGTTGAACTGCACCGTCAGCTTCTCGCCGGTCTCAAGAGCGGCTTTGGACATCATCGGTCTCCATTGGCCTGATTCACGTTGTTTGCGGTTGGTTCGTAGAGCGCGGATTATAACCGCCTGCGGAACCCTGTGACTCCCCCCCATGCGCGAACTCGACCTCCTTCAACACATCTACCAGTCCAACCGCGATCTTCCCGCGCACATCACCATCCCCCCCGGCGATGACATGGGCGCATTCGACATCCCCGGCCAAACTGTCCTCGTCACCGTCGATCAGGTCGCCGACGGCGTCCACGTCGACTCCGCGACGATGCCCCTCGACCGCGTCGGCCGCAAGGCCATCACGCGCAACCTCTCGGATGTCGCCGCCATGGGCGCCACGCCCCTGGGCGCCGTCGCCGCCGCCTGCCTCCCGCGCGATTTCGGCCAGGAACGCGCCCAAGTGCTCTTCGACGCGATGCGCGCCACCGCGCAGGCGTATGCCTGCCCGCTCATCGGCGGGGACATCGCCATGTGGGATGGAAAACTCCTGCTCACCGTCACCCTCTTCGCCCATGCGCCTCACCCGCTGCTGCGCAAGGGCGCCCTGTCCGGAGATGTGATCTTCGTCTCAGGTGAGCTTGGCGGAAGCATCGAAAACGTGCGCGGCCGCATCCATCACCTGGACTTCGAACCCCGCGTCGCGCTTGGCCGCGCCCTCGCCGAACACCCGACCCTACGCCCCCACTGCATGATCGACCTCAGCGACGGCCTGGCTTCCGACCTGCCGCACCTCTGCGACGCCTCAAACCTCAGCGCCGAGATTGACCTGGCGAAGCTCCCCATCAGCCCCGCCGCGAAGCAGGCCGCCGCACGCACCGGCCGCCCACCCTGGGAGC
>JBGTFI010000401.1:0-1941 GCA_041747335.1 Phycisphaeraceae bacterium
CCCCGGACCAACGCTAGAGTCATGGTATCGGAAGGTTCAGCGCCGCGTGCGGCGGAAGGCGCTCGCGGCCGTCAGCAGCAGCAGAGCCGCGAGCGCGCCGGGTTCGGTGATGGGAAACCCCAGGGCGACGTTCGCCAGGCGGCGTTCGAACTCGCGGGTGTCGAACCCGCTGAGCATTCCGTCGTTGTTGAAATCCGCCAGGAGCAGCGGATCGAGCTTGGGGTTGGCCGCCATGTAGGCATTGAGGTTGGTGATGGCTTTCTCGAAGTCGTCCACGTCCAGGGCGTCGAGTCGTCCGTTGCCATCCATGTCGCCCAGGGGGAGCAGGCCGTACTCGCGCGTCGTGGTATCGACGAAGATGACGCCCGCGTCCGTCTTGCGGTTCTGTCGTGAGCTGCGCTGCACGACCTCGCTGAGGAAGACTTCGCCGAGATAGACGTTGGGTCTCTCACGATAGGTCGCCTGGGCGTTGGCCGGTCCGGAGGCGGAAAAGACGTACTCGCCCCACCCGGTCGCGGCGTGGCCGAAGAGCGCCGCGGAGAACCAGGCGTAGAAGAACTCCGGTTCTTCGTACAGGTTGCGCAGGTCGTTGGTGGTGATCGAGAGAACCTCGAAGCCGTACTGCTTCTGAAAGTTCTCGACCTTCCGGGCCTTGCTCAGCCACGAGGCCGCGAAATCATACTTCCCCACGATGATCTGATGGCTCTCGGAGAGGTAATAATCCGATGCGCCCAGCGCCGGAGCGAGGCCCAGGGGATTGTTCGCGTGGACGGCCGTGCTGAAGACATCCTCCGGCCGCCAACCGTTGGCGATCACCCTCATCCCCTGCTGATGGGCGTACTCGACCGCGGCGTTCTGCCGGGCGCGGGTGACGCCGAAGTCGTACCCGAAGTCATCGAGCAGCACGCCTTCCAGGCCCATGGCCTTCCAGGCGTCCACCCGCCGGTAGATCTCCGCGAGCGGGAGATTCTGGGTGGTCACGCCCAGGTCGATGTACCCGTAGAAGTCAGTCCCGGACGTCAGCGCGTGGTTGACGATGCCGCGCGTGTTGAAGTGGTCCGGGTGCGGGCTGGAGGTTCCGGGACCGTTCTGCAGCCCATCGCCGAGGACGACTATGTCGTACTGACCGAACACCCCGGCCGCGCCGGAGATTGAGAACGTCTGGTTCACCGCCGAGGGCCAACCATAATAAATCAGCAGCGCATCAGGATTGATCGACGCCCGCGCCCCCGCGGCGATCGACACGGTCAGGCACATCATCAGCCCGCGCACGATGATCGTTCGTGGATGCACCGGCGACTTGAGATTGTTCATCATCGACGCTTCCCATCCCCGGTCCGGCGGTTCCATCGCCCTACCCCCAGCGTGACCGCCTCCCAAGCGGCGTCCACACCGCGGGGACGATACGATTCCGTCAGCCGTTTGCTGGAACCCTTCCTGACACCTTGCAACACGTTGCCTGAACAAACCCCCGCGAAGCCCGGAATCCTCCTAACTTCCCAGTATAGCGGGGCTTCCGACAGAATCCGTACCGGGAATCCGGTATTTTTGGGGCAATCGCCCGGTCGGCCCGATCCTATCGTGGTGGATGAGGGCAGAATCCTCATAACTCGCCTTCGATCGTGGCGTCTCACCCCCAAACGCTCTTGAAAGGACCAGAGAATGAACCGTCAGTGGCTTTTCGGATTGCTTGTCGGCCTGCTCCTGGCCGTGGCGCTCGGCGCGATGCAGCAGGCGCGCCGGCAGGCGGGCGACACACGCTTCCACTTCGTCCCGATCTCGGAGAAAGTCGCCTGGGTGATGGACGACCAGTACGGGACGTTCTACTACATCAACCTCGACGACAAGGAGACCCCGCTGCGCAACCTCGGCTCCACGGGGAACGCGGCGGGGCGCAAGCAGTTTGAGTGACCCTTACTTGAACGCCTCGGGCGGTTCGGC
>JBGTFI010000402.1:0-2111 GCA_041747335.1 Phycisphaeraceae bacterium
GGGGGTTCCCACGCCCGGACCAGCACAATGATGCGCGACGCCGGCACGCGCGATGCCGCCTCAATCGTTCGCACATCCTCTTGCGGCGACCGCGCTCCGCCCGCCTCGAGCATCGGAGCTTCGCCGTTCGCGCCAAGATGATCCAGCCGCTTCCGCGCCCCCTGCTCCTCCCCCGCCGCGCCGGCCCAGTTGATGAACACCGTTCTTCCACTGAGTTCACGGGCTGAAGCGCGTTCGACCGGGATCGCGCCTCCGCGCCGCGGCGGCGGATGCTCCACACCTTCCCCGGCCGTCCGCACCAGTGGGCCACTGAGGCGCTCGAGCACCGCGTACGCACCCGGGGCGTGAACAAAGGCGTACCGTACCGCCGCGATGAATCGCGCACGGGCGATCGCCCAAGTCACCATCCGCGGCACAAGCCCGTACACCACCAGGCTCATCAGCACGAACGGCCACCACCCGCCCCATCGGCGCGGATCGTCCGGCTGCGTTGGGTTTCCCACCGCGGCGCGCCCATCGTGCCAGCGGAAGTACTGCGTCCGCTCGATCAGCTCCGCGCCCGGCGCGGCCTCGGGCCAGCCCCAGACCCACGGCTGGGCGAGTGCCGTTGCCAGGCGTTCCACCTGTCGCGGCGAAACGTCGAGCGTCGTGCTCCACCCGAACGCCATGTCCTTGAACGTGACCAACCCCAGGCAGGTGGCCACCACCGCCGCGTAGAACGCCACCGCGAACACCTGCGATGCCTCGGCCGCCGCCCATTTGCTCACCCGGCCATAACGTGCCTCCTGCCCGCGAACACTCCCGTGAAAGCTCAGCAGCGTCTCGCGGTAGCTTTGCGGCAACCACCGGGCCACCGCCGCGACCCACCTCCCGGGGCTGAGCGTCTCGAGCGATTCGAGAATGCCTCCCAACCCCGGAACATATCGCCGCCAGGCCGTCGGGAGCATGGCGGCCACCCACACCCCCAGCAACGCCCAGTTGATGCCGATGAAGATGCCCAGCACGTACAGGACATTCACCGGGTGAGCGCCGTCATAGTGGAACACCCCCCCGGCCGCCCCGGCTCCGAGCACCAGCCCCAGCAACCCCAGCACGAACCTGCCCAGACGATGCGCCGCCGCGACCCGCCGGCCGGCGCCAGCGGCGCCCTCGTCGGTCACATGTTCAAGCCACTCCAGAAGTTGCGCTTCGGCACCAGCTTGCGGATCGATCTTCCGGCCGATCCGCCGGTCGCGGTCGCGCACCTGGGCGACGGTGAGCTCCGCATCCCCGCGCAGACGCGCTTGCAGGTCAATAAGCTCAGCCAGCGTTGCACGCCCACGCGCCATGAGAACATCCTATCAACCACCGCTGCATACTCCCCCCCGACTCCCGTCTCCCGACTCCTTCCCCAAGATTTCTCTTTACCCCTCTTGACATTGCCCACAGACATACTAGGATGGCTAGTACGGATGGCGTTACGAGTCATTCGCACCGATCGGGCAGGCGTGTACGCACGCGGGCCGATCGGGACATAGGCAGGTGGCGAATCGCCCCCTCCGGGCTTCGCCTCCCATGCCGGCTGGAACCGTTCGCGACCGTGCGCGGCTGTGTCGGCCCAATGCGAGCCGTGTCGGGATTCTTCCTGCCACACGACGCGGCAAGCGGGAAAATCGCCCGGAAGCGGACTGAGTGGAACGCAACCGATCGTCGTTTGGGTCATTGAGGATCCTCCCTCCTCCTTCCCCCCAACTACGGTCGGTTGTGTGTTTGGGGGGTCGCGCGAGTCTTGAGTCTGGGGTCTGGAGTCCTGGATCGCCCGGTGGCGGCCAACGGCCGATGCGCTGCCCATTACAATCGTGGGGATGAGTTCACTCCCCGCCGCGCTCCCCGCCACGATTGTCACCGGCGCCAGCCGAGGGATCGGCCGAGCGATCGCAGAGACGCTCGCCGATGAGGGCTGCGCGCTCGCGCTGTGCGCTCGTGGGGAGGAGACGCTCGAGCAGGTGGCTGCGTCGCTGCGCGAGGGCGGCGCGCAGGTCTTCGCTCAGCCCGTCGACGTGACGGACCACCAGGCGCTCGTCGCCTTCGTCGACCGCAGCGCGCAGGAGCTCGGCGGACTCGACATCGTC
>JBGTFI010000403.1:0-2597 GCA_041747335.1 Phycisphaeraceae bacterium
GGCGGCGAGCAGCAGCCAGGTCAGGAGCATGGCGAAGACGAAGTGGCCGATGTGGTCGAAGGTGCTGAAGTCGCGGAACTCACGGTTGAAGCGGCGCATCCACGGCAGCAGTTGCAGCCGCCCGAGCACCCACGGGGGCACGGCGCACATGACCAGGAACAAAGCGGACAGCGCGACCAGAACCATCCGCCACAGCGCCAACGGATGTCCCCTGGCGAAGTCGCGCATCGGCCTGAGCGCCCCCGCCAGGAAGAACGCCCCGACGGCCGCCCAGTTGGCAAAGACATCCGACCACGAGGCGACGCGGTCGGCGAAAAAAACCTGTGTGAACTCATCGACATAGGCATAGATGCCCACGGCGAGTGTGGTGACCAGCACCTGCATGAACTGTGAGGCGCGCCGCCCGGCGGGCTTGGCGTAGAAGAGAAGAATGCACAGCAGCCCGAACGCCCCGAAGTGCAGGAACTTGTCGGTGGGCAGGCCGGACTCGTCCGGCGGCGGGGTTCCGAGGTCCAACCTGGGCCAGTGGGTGAACACCGCCAGCGTCAACCAGTAGCACAGGCACGCCCAGCGCATCCATCGAAGCGGGACCGCGACGCCGTCGCCGGAGGCCGGGGCTGCGATGGTGCTGGACATGGCTAGGTGTTACGGGCCGCGGCGCGCGCGTGTTCAGCGTGTTCAGTCGGGTGGCGGGGGGTCGCCGGTACCTCACCGTCCTGCCGTCGCCGGTTCGGGCTGGGGCTTTCGGCCGTACTTCTCGTCAAGCTGCTCCACGATCAGCCCCAGCACGCGCACCGTCTCGCGCGCCTCTTCCGGCGGAACGGGCGAGGGTTTGTCGTTCACGATGCAGTCCACGAAACGCTCGGCCATCACATCGTGCGAGCTGGGCACGCTGCCGGTCACGAACTTGCCGCCGATCGTAAACGTGTTCTTCACAAGCTGCGCCGCCTCGCGAAGCTGCGAAGTCGCCGCCGTCCTGGGCTTGAGATCCTGCCTTGCGTACTTCACCACCGACTGCGTTTCGAGGTCGATCCTCAGAATCGCCGCACTGCCGATCAGCTCCACCTGGCAGAGCCACTCCGAGCATGTGTAGGCCGCGGTGATCGAACAGATCGCGTTCTCGCCCACCAGCTCCAGGCGGTAGTCCTCATAGGGCGACCACGGGTACTCATGAAGAATCTTGCGGGCGTAAGCCCCGACCTCCTTCACCTCCGGGATGAAGGGGAGGGTCATATAGACCAGGTGCGGGCCGGTCTCCCCGATTACCCCGCCGGGGAGCTTGTTGCCCCAGTGGTCCTCCTTCGCGGTGATGTAGTCGGTGGGGGTCGAGAGGAAGATGCGCATCCCGCGGAACTCGCCGATCTCCCCGGCATCGACCATCTCCCGCGCTTTCATGTACGCCAGGTAAAAAAGGTCGCTGTGGCAGCACATGGCCTTGACGTGGTTTCGCTTGTAGGCGTCGATGATCCGGTCGGATTCCTCGATGCTCATGGCCATGGGCTTTTCGATCATGCAGTTGGCCCCGGCGTCCATGGCCGCCACCGCGAGGAAGCAGTGGGTCTTGGGGGGGGTGCAGATATCGACGATGTCGGGCTTCTCCTGCGCCAGCATCTCCTTGAAGTCGCCGTAGGCGTTCTTGATGTTGAACTTGGCGGCGACTTCCCTGGCCTGGTCGAGGTTGATGTCGCAGATGGCGACGAGCTCGGCCTTGCCCGCGAGCTTCTGCCACGCGGGAATGTGCTTGACGTTGGCGATCAGTCCGGTGCCGATGATGGCGACTTTGAGAGCGGGCATCACGAACAACTCCTGCTTCGAGCGGGGCCGATAACCTGAGAATGGGAAACAGCCGGTGTTCCCCCTATCGGCCTCATCCGGGCGCGACCATACAGCGCTCCGTTCGGCCCGAGCGGGCATGGTATCAGTTGCCCCGGTGGGTGTCATGGGCGGGGAGAAGCGGGGCCCGCCAATCCATAATAATGATCCACCCACCGCCGGGCGATCGCCTCCCAATCAAAGCACTCCCACGCCAGCGCCCGACCGCGCGCCCCGGCATCGCGCCGCAAACCTTCATCTCCCAACCATTTCTCAATCGCCCCGGCCAGCGCCTCGACCTCAGTCGGCACGACCTCACCGACCCCCTCACCCGCGATCCGCGGGTGCAAAGCCACCTGGTCCGAGACGATCACCGCAACCCCCGCCGCCAGCGACTCGACCACCGCCACACCAAAGTTCTCTTGGTAGCTCGGCAGAACGAACAGGTCCGCGTCCACAAGCGCCTCAACCCGCTCCCTCCCGCGCAGCATCCCCGTTTCGATGACGCGGCCGCCCAGGCCGTTTTCTGCGATCATCTTCCGAACCTGCGCGAGGTATCCGCCCTCATCCGGGCCGGCAAGAACCAGCACGGCATCCTTCCGCGCCAGGCGCGCGAAGGCAGGCAGGAGCAAATCCAGCCCCTTCTTGGGGTGCAGCCTGCCCAGGAACAGCACCACCAGACGCTCGCCGATCGCGGAGTACGCTCGGCGCAGCCCGCCGCGCGGCGGGAGCGGCTCGAACTCGCGAAAGTCGATCCCGTTAGGCTCGACGATCGCGGGGGCGCG
>JBGTFI010000404.1:0-2472 GCA_041747335.1 Phycisphaeraceae bacterium
GGATCTTTCCCGCAACGCGGGCGTCGGGCACATCGGCGACATCGCCCGCGCCCCGGCCGCGGCGCTGGCGCTCAGGGAGTCGGACCTGGCGGGCGTGAGCTTCCTCGAATGCTTCGGGATCGGCCTGCGGGCTAAGGAGGCAGCCGATGAACTGGCAACAACCTTTCGCACGCTTCACACACAGACACGCGACACGCCGACACGCGACACACCACCCGCCTGGCGCCTGGGCCTGCAACCCCACGCTCCCTACTCCACCGGGATGGCGGTGTACGAAATGGCCGCGGAGCTTGCTCGTGAGTTGAACGCGCCCCTCTCGACGCACCTGGCGGAGACGAGAGAGGAAATCGAATTCGTTCGAGAAGGGAAAGGCCCCTTCGCCGACCTGCTGCGAAGGCTCGGCAAGTGGGACAACACCCTGCGCGGGACGGACAAACACTCCGTCGAGCACCTTCAGCCTGTATTGCAACGCGCGCCGTGGCTGCTGGCGCACTGCAACTACGTCGATGACGAGCACATCGAGCTGCTTACTCGTGTGGGCGCCTCCGTGGCGTACTGCCCGATCGCCAGCGAATACTTCGGGCACCGCGGCCACCGTTATCGCGACATGCTGTCTGCGGGGGTGAACGTCTGCCTCGGGACGGATTCGATCCTCTGTCAGCCGCCGGATGAACCCCAGCCGCTGGGCATCCTCCCCCAGATGCGCAGGCTGTATCGACGCGACCGGACCGATCCGCAACTGCTCCTGCGCATGGCGACCATCCACGGCGCGAAGGCACTGGGCCTGGATACGAAGTCCGCCAAACTCGCGCCCGGCGCGCCGGCGAAACTCATGATGATCCCGATCAATCCCGACGATCCGACGGATCCGCTCACGCAGGCGGTGAGTCTTGAGTCTGGGGTCTTGAGTTTTGAGTTTTGAGTCAGGGGTCTTGAGTCGCTAACCTTGGTGGCGTTCGGCGCTTCGGGCCGTCAAGTTTCCAGTCTGATGACCCCAGATCCCCGACCCCTGACTCCAGACTCCAGACTCCAGACCCCCCCCCATGACTCCCCCCTCCCGCATCGGTTACATCGGCCTGGGCATCATGGGCGCGCCCATGGCCCGGAACCTGCTCCAGGCCGGTTACGAACTCGTCGTCTGGAACCGCACGCGGTCGAAGTGCGAGGCGCTCGTGCAGGCCGGGGCGGAAATTGCCGATTCCCCGGCCGACCTCGCCCGCCGGAACGTCGAAGTCATCTGCACCAACGTCACCGACACGCCCGATGTCGAGGCCGTGCTGCTGGGCGAAAACGGTGTGATCCACGGCGCGAAGCGCGGCCTG
The DNA here is from genome assembly GCA_041747335.1 of Phycisphaeraceae bacterium. Lineage (GTDB taxonomy): Bacteria > Planctomycetota > Phycisphaerae > Phycisphaerales > Phycisphaeraceae > JBGTFI01. Next base: position 1,323 of record JBGTFI010000404.1, read on the forward strand.
ATCGTCATCGACCACTCGACCATCAGCCCGGAGGCGACCAGGCGCATGAGCACTGAACTGGCGGAGCGCGGCGTGACACTGCTCGATGCGCCCGTCTCCGGCGGGGATGTCGGGGCAAGGGATGGAACGCTTAGCATCATGGTCGGCGGGCCCCCGGCGGCGTTTGAGCGATGTCTGCCGATGTTGAAGGCCGTCGGGAAGCGCATCACCCGCGTGGGCGATTCGGGCATGGGACAGGTGTGCAAGGCCTGCAATCAGATCGCGGTGAGCTGCACGCTCATGGGCGTGTGCGAGGCGATGGCCCTGGCGAAGAAGTCGGGGCTGGATCATGAGAAGATGATTGAAGTCCTCTCAGCAGGGGCAGCGTCCTCGTGGCAGCTTACGAGCCTCGGCCTGAAGATCGCGGCCGAGGATTTCGCCCCGGGCTTCATGATCGACCTTGTGCTCAAAGACCTCTCGATCGTCATGGAAAGCGCCAAAGCGGGCGGGCTGACATTGGCGGGCACGCGGGCGGCCAAGGGTTACTTCGAACAGGTCGCGCAATCCGGCGGCGGGAAACTGGGCACGCAGGCAATGGCGAAGGCCACGTAGGGTCCGCTATTGCGGACCAACTGCGGCGCCCGTGAAGCAGAGGGCCGCTAAAGATCAGGTAATTCATCGTACCAGAGATCGAAAAGCTCACTGACCTTCACGCTTTCAACATCCGGCCGCGTTCTGAGCCAATCCACGACAAGGCGTTGACGAGTGGCCGTGTCATCGCCCGCCACTCCCAACTCAACAACCCCGTTCAGGCGATGCTCCCTCGGCATCATGGCGCCCCCGAACTGAAGGCTGTTTGCCTCGATCGCGTGCTCGATAAAGTCGTCCAGAAGGCGATCGCCATCGCACCCGGATCGAAAGGTCACGTCGATGACCACCCCAAGTTCCTGAAACGGACCAAGATGTTTCTTCTTGAGGAGTCGCCGCTTCATCACTTACCTCCCGCCAACCGCAGGACATGGTCAAGCTACGAAGACTCCGCTTGACCATGCCACCCGCTATCCGCTATCCGCTATCCGCCAACCAAACCCTACACCGACGGCCGATCGACCCGTTCAATCTCCGCGCCGAGCTTCCGCAGCGTGATCTCCATCTTCTCGTAGCCGCGGTC
>JBGTFI010000405.1:0-5712 GCA_041747335.1 Phycisphaeraceae bacterium
GCCGCGCGAAGCGCGGGCGCCTCGGGGTCGGCCAAAGGCACCGCCGCGGGGGGAGTCACAATGTTCTGGGCCGGCAGATCGGGCGCGGTTTCGCCGCCGCGCGCGGGGCGGTTCTGAGCCTCGAAACTGTGGAAGAAACGATCCGAACCGGGCGGGCGCTCGGGTGCTTGCATGGCGAATCGATCTCGGGGACAGCTACCAGCTTGGCGTATCGGCCATCGCCCCGCGCGGGGATGAAAACAATTGGCCCCGCCCCAAGCGGTCGCTCGGGCGCGTTCCAATAATCTTCCGGCCCGAAGACAAAGCCACCCGCGCGGCCTGGGCCGCGCGGGTGGGTCGGTGTTTCCGCAATCGCGTCAACCCGGAAGATTACTGGACGGGGTTCTTCATCCGCTTGCGGGGATCCAGTTCGAGCGTGCCGTAGGCCTGCTCGTACTGCGCCACCGCCTGCCCAAGCTGAAGCGCCAGCCGCTTGGCGGCGTAGGGGTTGAGAACCACGCGCTGGTCGATGCGCAGCTTGACCTTGCCCTGACCGGCGGGGCGCACCGGACCGGCAAAGTCGAGGTTGATCTCCTCGGCCGATCCCCACACCCGGAAGGTGGTGCTGTAGAGCGTGGTGGTGTTGTTGTCGTCGATCTCAAGCTGCAACTGCTGCTGAGGCTGCCCCTCGGCGGAGGTGCTCACCGACTCGATGGTCTCGCTCCCGGCACTGCCTTTCCTGTCTTCAGCCACGATCGTCTCCTTCATCTGGATTGGGGTTGGCAAGAATCTTGCCCCGGCGCCCGGACCGAATCCGAATCGGCCCAGAGTCGGGCAGTATAGCAACTCACCGGATGGGCGAAAGGTTCACCCGCGAGGGCGCGGGGGTCAGGCGGGTCAGGAGCACAAGACGCCGCCGGTGGTGAACGATCCCCCGCCCGACCTACTGTCGTTGAACGGTCCCCGGCCCGCGCTCGAGGGGGGTGCGAAGCACGTCCTCAGGCAACCTGGGTTGCCCGCCCTGCGCCTGGCGGAACTGCTCGATGCCCTCGGGGGCGGGGAAGTCGGCTTGCGGATCGTATCCCGCCTGCTCCAGTTGCTGGCCGACGGCGGTGCGGACCTGGTCGTAGGCGTTGAGCGCAAGATCCGGCGCCAGGTTGAGGGTGTTGCGCCAAAGCTGGAGCTTGAGGGACGGCGCGAGGTTGGGCGACCGCATCACGCGGATGTACCCGCTGTAGACCGGCTGGGGCCAGTCGGCGAAGATCATGCGTCCCTGGTCGGTGGTGAGGTTGATGGTCTTGAGCTTGCCGGAGGTCCACTGCTCGTGGACGAAATGGGCGAAGCGCTCGAAGTTGCGGTAGGTGTCCATCCTGCCGGGAAGAAGGCCCTTGATGACCGCCTGCTCGATGTATCCGTCGATCGCCTGGCGGGCGCCCTGCATGGTGTCGATGTTGTCCCGCTGCTCAAAGATCACCATCTCGTCGAGGGTGCGGTCGTACTTGTTCTCGAAGCGGTTGTATTCCTCTTCGCCGTAGAGCTGTCGGGTCTTGTCGAACAGTCGCTGCGCCTCGGCCCGGTTGCCGTAGAAGTAGTGGAACACCATCGCCTGGGCGAGGAAGTTCTCGTGCCCCTTCTTGAAGCTCGTCTCGGTGCCGCTGATGTATTCGCCGGATTCGACCAGTTCGCGCCCGCGGTCGAACGCCGCCTCATACGCGGGGATGAAGCGGACATCGGGCGTCTGGTCGATGTACCCGGTGATCGGGTCGTAGACCAGATCCCCGCCGCGCATCAGGAGCTGCATGGAGTGGATGACCAGGCGGTGAGTGTTGATGACGTCGACCTCGTGCTTTTCGCGGAGCGACTCGGCCATGTCCACCCCAAGGCTGCCCCAGTAGGCGCTGTGGGCCGCGGGGTGGCGCCAGTCCATGGGTCCGAACTCCTCCATCACCGCGAGCATGTGGTTCGGATCCATGTGGTAGGTGTTGATCAGCACCCGCTTGCGCATGGACGCCAGCAGGGCCTCGACGGCGGGGACGTGCTTGGCCTCGTGGAGGATGTCCACCAGCTCACGGGTGAACAGGCGCGGGTACTCCATGACGCCCGCGAGCTGCGGAAGCGCGCGGGGCGTGGAGTAGTTGTACATGTAGACGCGGTTGATCTCCCGCAGCAGCGGTTCGCCGGGCTCTCTGCCGATCGCCCGCAGTGCGGAGAGCAATTCGGCCATACCGGGCGTGTCACGGGTCAGCGTCGCCAGGTCGTCGGGGGCGTTCAGGATGCGTTTGAAATCTTCGATGACCTGCTCGGTGGTGGCGCCGACGGTCGGGGCGCCCATGACCTCCTGCCACTCGCGGGCCAGCTCGCGCTTGTAGTACCAGTGCATGTCGTCGGTGAACTGCCCGACCTTGTGGATGAAGATCCACGCAAGCTCCCGGTGCAGTCGCACGGCGCGGGGGTTGAAGGGGATGCCCTCGTCGCGAAGAAGTCGGATGCCCTTGTTGACCCAATCCCACCGCTCGGCGGGGGTGTGGGTGGCGACCGAGATGTTGTACGCCATGTCCCACGCGCGGAACGCCCAGACCTGCGGGAAACGCGGCTGAAGCGTCGTGATCGCCTCGCTGAGGGTGTTGGCGTCGTAGAACTGCCCGGCCTGCTTGGCCTCGTTGGCGCGATACCACAGGTACTGCACCAGGAGCCCCCGCGCCAGCCCCCCCGCCGAGACCGCCACCTGCACCAGAGGGGGCGCTTCCTGCTTGAGGGTCGAAGCGTATCGAAGCTGAAGCTCATTCTGCGTCGTGACGAGCCTGCCCGACAGCGCCGCGGCGCCGGTGAGCATCGCCGCCGCGATCGCAAGCGCCACGAGTTGTACGAACCGATCACGTCGCATGATGAATGATCCTCGGGCACCCGGGTTCGCTCTGATGGCGGGCGGGACGCCCGCCCCACCGGCCCGGCCACGACCGCTCACACCGTCACCCGCGCCAACTCCCGGGCACGGAAAATCAACCAGCCCACCAACGCGCAGAGCACCGTCCACACCACTCCGACTTTCAGCAGGGCGTCGGTCACCATGGCCGTGGGGACGTTTCGCCCGTCCACCAGCTCGGGCGTGGGATTGAACTGCGCGAACGACGGAACCATGAACATGAAGGCGCTGCCGATGGCGCGGGCGATGATCTTGACGACCTCGTAGATCTCGCCCTGCGAGGCCTTGCTGACCAGGGACGCGGCGACGAAGGCCACTCGCTGCCAGATCGTCAGTTCCTCCCCGCCGAAAGAGGCGAAGTAGCTCATCGACTCGCCCAGGAAACCGCTCGCCGCCGAGACGATGTAGACCAAAAGCGCCGCCAGCGCCGCCACCGGGAAGCCCAGGAACGTTCCGGCGGCCAATCCCAGCATCGCCAGGAACGCCAGGCGAAGCCAGATCACCACCAGGCCCTTGGCGAGGTTGACCTCGAACGGGCCGACCGGATAGAGAAGCTGCATCCCGTCCTGACGCTCGAAGGTGACGCTTCCGGTGACCATGTCGGTCGGTTCGTCGAGGTTGCGGATGCGAATCTCCAGCTTGCCCTCGTGGTCGATCAAGGTGGCCGGCAGGTCGAGGGTGTAGGGGATGTTCTCGGGAATCTCAACCGGTCGGTAGACCCCGCCGAACGGTTGGGGCCAGAGCCTTCCGTTGACCATGATCGCCAGGCGCACCAGTTGTCCGGACGCGGGGAACGCCGGTTTTCCATTAAGGCGAAGCTGGATCGCCCCGCCGCGCTCCTTGGCCGAGGCGAGATTGCGGAAGAGGTAGCCCCGGTCGCCGCCGGGCGGGACGGTGTGCCACTGATAGATGGCGGTGTTCTCGACCTCGCGCCTTGCCTGAGGGGAGAGCTCGAAGTTCGTGTCATCGCGGTTCTCAGCGCGAATCTGCTCGATCAGGCGGTTCTTCATGTCCTCGAGGTTCAGGTCCGAGGGCGGATCGGGCCGCACATAGTCCCGCGCCACGAGAATCTGCTGATCGACGGTGAAGGCGTCGTAATCGTCCAGGGGCTCCTGCGTCGTCTGGAGCAGGCGGGCGAAGACCACCACGCCCGCGCCGACGATCACCAGCAGGAGCAGGTTGAGCGTGACGATCCCCAGCCACTTGCCCAGAAGATACTCCAGGCGGCTGATGGGCTTGGTCAGGGTCAGGTAGATCTGCTTGCGGTACATCTCGTTGCAGATCGTCCCGCACGCGAGAAAGATCGTCATCAGGCTGAGCATCACCGACGCGCCGATGAGCGACCAGTTGAGCAGGTTCTGGATTCGGTAGGCCAGCCGGCTCTCGCCACTGACCATCCAGGGGAGCATCGGAAGCAGCGCGATCAGCCCGACGATGAAGACCAGGGCCAGCTTCATGCGGATGGCCTCATCCAGAAGCGTCCGCGCCACACCGATGATCGGCACGCCCGGCGACAGCGCCAGGCGCAGCAGCCACAAACCCAGCATGAACGCGGCCGACATCACCCAGGCGCCCACCAGCGCGAGCGCCGCACCGTCGCGCCCGGCCGCGACCGCCAGACCCGCCAGGCTGAACACCGCCAACCCCCCGGTCAACCACCAGAACAGCCATTTGGCCCAGAGGCGGTCGCGCCAGCACCACAGGCCCCAGAGAATCCACAGGGATCCCGCGACCCCCCCGGTGGCGATCGCGCTGACGCCCGCACGGGTGTAGCCCTGCACCAGCAGCAGTCCACCGACCCCCCCGCACACCGCGAGCAGGCCCGCGAGCACCGCCAGCCATGGAATCCACTTGCTTTGTCTGGTCATGTCGCGTGTCGCGTGTCGCGTGTCGGGGAGTCAAGAGTCAATTCCAGCTCCGCCAACTTGCCAACTTGCCAACTCTACAGCCGCCTACCGGGGGCGGTCGCCCAGCGGATCTTGCTCATCGTATTCATCGTCGATCCGCTTGACCCCTTCCATGTCGGTCAGCGCATCGATGAACGACTGATCCGGCGCTTCGCCGCGCCGCGGCGCGGGCTTCGGGGGCCTGGCCTGACCGCCGCTCCCGCCTGAACCTTCAACGTCGTCATCCTCATCGAAGTTTTGGTCGTCGGTTTCCTCGACGTGCTGCATCGCCTGAGCGAACATCGAACCGGATTCCCGCTGCTCGTTTTCGCCATCACCCCCCGCCGGCTGGTCGTCCTCGTCCATCATCGCCTGGGGCGACTCATCCAGGTCCCCGTCAAATGTTTCACCTGATTCTTCCTCCCCGGCTTGCTGCCGGAGCTGCTCCAGCACGGAGCGCTCATCGGGCACTTCCGCCGAGGGCGGCTCTTCGGCGGGCTGTGGTTCCCAAGCATCGGCCCGCGACGTTTCACCTTGCGGCTGCGGCGGTTCTTCGACCGGCGCGGACGCTTCGGGAGAAGCCTCGTGCGACATGACGCCCCCGGATGTTTCCTCCACTTCGCCGACCTGATCCGCCGGCCGGTCGTTTTCCGCTTCGGGTACGTGATCGGTAGCCTGCGCGGGTGGAGCCGCAGGGGTCGATGCCTCCTCGGGCGCCTGCTCGCTCACGGCATCCTGCGGCGGGGGTGGCTCGTGCATCGGCGGATGCCGGCGTTTCTCCGCCCACTGCCAACCGTCGATGATGAGGTCTGCGATCGCCTGGTCGTCCACATCCGTCTTGGGAGGCGCGGGGGGTGGCGACGCCTGAGCTGCCCGCTCGCCGCTGGCGGGCGGCGAGTCCGGGGGTGCGGTGGCGGACGCTTT
>JBGTFI010000406.1:0-2730 GCA_041747335.1 Phycisphaeraceae bacterium
CAAACGCTGGGACCTCGACCACGCCCAGGCCATGATGGGCCTCGAAGCCCTCCTGCAAAGCAACCAGTGGTCCGCCTGGTGGTCCCACCGCCTCCAACAAGCCGCCTGAACACCACCCCCGGAAATTTGGGCAGACCCCCGAACGGCTTCCCCTCAACTACGGGCAGACCGAGACCCAACGCGGAAGCCATGAGATAATCTGAGAGGAATACGCGGTGAGCGCCAGCCTGATCCATGATTTGGATGATTGCCCTTTTGTTGACATCGGTCGCCGCGAGTTGTGCTGCTACGATGACTGTTGGCCCCGCACGCCATCGCGTCAAACCTTCGGCTCTCAGGTACGATCGGACGGTGTCTCGAAGCTGATCCGGAAGTAAGATCTGTCCACGAGCGATCATCGGCACAAGCTCGGGCTCACGTGTGTGCCTCCTTGTGTGAAGCGCCTGAAATGCCTCCGGATGGTTAGCCTCCAAGCTCTTCGGTATCTGGAACGGCGCGGGCTCCAAGGTCGTATTCGGGACGATCAATAGATCCTTGGCAGCGCCTCCGAAATCGATCGCGATCTGCTCGTGTGTGAGCACAAGGCCGATGCGTCGCCCGAACAAATCAGAGACAATCGAAAACATATGACTGGGGTACTTGGTAGCGTCACACGCCGGTTACTACTCACGTCGGCCAATCACTAAAGACCGTATAGTCTCTTGAATCAATCGTCACGTTCAGAACCACTGATCCGGGGGGGTGATCCGGATCAGCATTTCGTCAAAGCCGCGCCAGACGGCGTGGCCGTCGAGGAAGAAGATGTTACCGCCCGCGGGCAGCTCGCCGGAAATGTGGTTGCTGCGGTGCAAGTTGGGCGAGCCGCCGCGCACTTCGTTGAAGGTGTATCGGCCGTCAGGTCCGGTTCCGGCGAGGGTCGCGTCGGCAACCAGCTCACGGTCGGCGGCGCCCGGGTCCTCGGTGGTCTTCGCGTAGGTCAGGTCGCCGTAACGCTGGATGCCGACCGTGGGGCTTCCTCCCCCGCGGGAGCTGCTGCCGCGGCCGCTCTGGCGCGGTTTGGTTCCGTTGGGGTCGAGGAGCGTTCCGGAGACAGCCTCGCCCCGGTGAAACAGCCAGAAGTAGCCCGTGACGCGGAACGAGGGATCCCAGTTCCAATGCAGGTCGATCGCGTGTTCTTGGCTTGAGGGGCAGAAGAGCACGCCGCGATCCTGGCCGTAATCCGCGAGCTGGTCGAACATCACCCGCGACATATCCCAGAGCCAGTTCCCGGCGAACCCCGTGACCGCGCCCACGCCGTCCTTGGGGAGCCTGCCGTCGTGGTCGGTTGCGTAATTAAAGCACGCCAGTCCGGCCCCGCGGATGTTGCTGGCGCACGCCGCCCGCGCCGCGGATTCCTTGGCCTGTTGAAAGGCCGGGAGCAGCAGGGCGATCAGCAGTGCGATGATCGAAATGACCACCAGCAGCTCGATGAGCGTGAACGCACGACGCCTGGTTTGACGCGACATGAGGTCGTTCCAGATTCCCCGAGCCTGCCGCGGCGGGGGAGATGACCAACTCGAAATGCCGAAGGATTATTGCCGCAGGCTCGCCCATTGTCCAGACCCTGGAGGATGGGGGTGGCTGGGGCGACTGTGCGGGCTGTCCTCCGGCAGGAGCCCCCGTTCACCCCCCCGCCTGCCGTGCGGCGCGGATTTGTCTACAATTGCCCGCCAAACGGACGACCCCCGGCCACCGACCCCCGGTCCCCGGCCCCCGGCCCCCGGAATCATCGCGAACTCCAGGCCCGACGGTTCCAGGACGGTGATCCTCAACCTACCCCGAGTTGCCATGCCCGTACCTACCGAAACGTTCCGAAGCATCAGCAAGCTCAACCTCGTGTTCGCGGCCACCGCGATATTGCTGGCGCTGACGTTCATCTGGCTGATCGTCGCCGACCACTACAAGAGCGACTTCCGCGACTACCAGCGCGAATCCCGCCGCTGGGAGCAGGCCATGGTCCAGGACGCCGCGCAGCAGGCCATGACCGACGAGGTGCGCGACCAGATCGACCGACTGACGACCGAGATCGCGCAGATCGAAGCCGATGCGCAGTTCCGCGGGCGCATCACCGAGCTGGATGGCAAGCTCGCCAAAGCGATCGCCGACCGCGAGCGGCTGAAGCTGCCATTGGCGACGTCCAAGAGCTTCATCAACCCCAAGCAGCAGCAGATCGAGCGCGTGCGGCTGACGCCGGGGCACGATCCCGACGAGCTAAAGAAGCTCCGCGACGAACTGGTCGAGCTTGAACGGCTCTATGGCAACCAGCTCGCGGACATGACGGCGATCGAAGCGGAGATCGAAACGCTCTCCGTGGCGAAACGTCAGGCCGAGGCCGACGAGGCCGAGCGTCAGCGCAAGCTGACCGCCCTTCGCCGCAATTACGATGCGGCGCAGGACAAGCTCAGGCAGCTTCAACCCACCGGGCTGGGGTGGTTCGTCGAGAACAGGTTCCGCAATGAGCCGCTGCTGGACTGGCTCAACCCTTCGCTGAAGGTCGAGCAGGTCGTCACCCACGATGTGCGCACGGACCTCAACTTCCTGACCGTGGAAACGACCGATCGTTGCGCCTCGTGCCATTACAACATCGCCAATCCGCAGTTCGAGCGCGGCGCGATGATCGGTTTCATGGAGCGGCAGCTTCGCGGCGGACCGCTGGCGGTGAACTTCTGGATCGACGCCGCCCGGCAGGCC
>JBGTFI010000407.1:0-13185 GCA_041747335.1 Phycisphaeraceae bacterium
AGGGCGGCGATTTCGACGGGCGTCGCCTGGCCGGACATCACGGCGGTGAATGCTTCATGGGCCTGCTCGTGCGAGAGCGGTTGGCCATCGGCAAGTTGAGAGAGCAGGGGTCGAAGCATCAAGGCGTTACTCAGCCGCAAACTTCCCACAGGGCCGGGTGGACGACGACGTCCTCCAAGTTCGCACCCCTCGATCCGCCGCCTTGGGCGTGCGGACTCTAGTTGATCGGTCCGAACCCGCGCCGGGTTCGAAAAACGTCGCGGGCGCGACCGATAAACATCCGTCTGGCGGGTCTACATCAGTTCGGTAAGCGCCCACAGCAGACCGGCGGCGACGGCCATGAGAATCAGCACCTGTGCGGCCATGCCCAGGGCATGGCGCGGGAGGTGGGAAAGATCCTCAAGCTTGATGGCCTTGTAGACCACCGCCACGGCGAGCACCATGGGGACTGACAGCACCAGCCACGGGCGATCCAGATTCAGCGGATCAAGGAAGGGGCGATACGCGAGCGCCCCAGCCCATGACAGCGCCAGTGCAAGGTAGATCGACATCAGGCGACTCCGCCGGCGGCGAATTGGGAATGACGGTACAGCACGTCGATGATCGCCAGGAGGTTGAGCAGTCCGGCGAGCGCGGTGTAGAGGACGCCCTGCTCGTTCATGCGGCCGAAGCTGGGGCTGAAGGGAGGTTTGTGGGCGACCTGATCACGCGGCGCGGGCGGAGGATAACCCCAGGTCGGGACGGCGTAGCGGGCGTTCCAGACGGCGATGACGCACGAGGGGGCGATCATCACCTGTCCGAGAAAAGGCAGCGCCAGCCGCCGCACGGGCATGCCCTGCTCGCCTTCCGGGGGAGCGTAGCGGTCGATGACGGTGACCCCCCCAAGCAGCAGGCCGGCGATCCACAACCCCCCCACCGCGGCGGCGATGATGAGTCCGCGCTGTTTTTCGCCGATAAGGGCGTGCCCCAACCCGGGCGCGAGCCATCCGGCGAAGGCGGCCAGGACGTGGACGGAAGGACGGGGGGATTCGTGGGTGCTGGTCATCAGCAGGTTTACGCAGCGGGTCGGGGGTGAGGTCGGGCGACGGAACGGCTGAGGGACACGGGTCGGCCGGCAACGGCGGGCGTCGCGAGCGGGAAGTTTGAGATCGGGGAAAAAAGGGCATTGACAAACGCAAGTCCACCGATAGTGTAACCGCCAGTTGCCGGTCCAGCCAGCGCAGGGAGCGCCGGCGGGCAGGCGACCAGGCATTCCCGCGCGGGGCCTGTCGCGCCGTTTGCATAAGGTTGATCAACATGCTGGAAACCGCCACGCCATCGCTCTGGAGCCCGGGGACATCGGACCTTCTCGACGCGCAGGACGCCCCCACCCCCCGGTGGGAGTGCGCCCGCGAAGATGAGGACCTTGAGGACGACGACCTTTTTGACGATGAAGAGGATGACGAGTTTGAGGACGACGAGGAGGAGCTGTACGACGACGAGGACGACGACTTCTTAGACGATGACGAGGAGGACGACTTCGACCGCCTCGACGACGACTCGGATTGAGGGTCGCGGCGCCTTGAGCCTGGTGGCGAGGGGGGCGAGCGACCAGGAGCAACACGATGGCTGACGCACCGGGATCGTTCGAGGAAAGACGCAAGGGGGATCGGCGGCGGACAGTCGTCGATCGTCGAACCGAGGGGCCGACCGGTCTGGAACGCCGGCGCGGGGTGGGGCGGCGTCGATCCGACTTTATCCGCGCCGCGGAAGAGGGCGAGCTGACGGGCGAACAGTTCCTGTTCGTCATGGCGATCAACGCCTACAAGCGCGTCAACAGCACGCCCTATCCGTCGTGGACGGAGGTGCTGGAAGTCATCCGCAAACTCGGTTACCGCAAGACCTGCGCCATGGAGGTCAGACTCGACAGTTGTGAGGACTGGATCGAACCGCCCGATGCGCCCGCTTACGCGAACGTTCAGCCCGTCCCGCGGGAAGACGACGAAGAGGACGCCGAACAGTCCGCGGCCTGAGCGGGCGCCCTTCAGGGTTGACCCTTCTTGATTGGCGGGGGTGAGGGGCCGTCCCTACACTCGTGGGCGATGACGCCTGCGCTGCCCTATCGCATTGCGGTCTTGTGCTACCTCTTTGATGAGCGGGGGCGGGTGCTGCTTCTGCATCGTCGTCGCCCGCCCAATCGGGATCTGTACTCACCCATCGGGGGCAAGCTGGACCAGGCAAGCGGGGAAAGCCCCGTGGCCTGCGCGCTGAGGGAGATCGAGGAGGAGACCGGGGTGCGGGTGGAATCCCGGAACCTTCACCTGACGGGCATGGTCTCCGAGGCCGGTTTCGACGACTCGATGCACTGGCTGATGTTTCTTTTCGAGGTGACGCACCCGGTGCGTCTGGAGCGGACGCACTTCGAGGAAGGAACGCTTGAGTGGTTTGAACCCGAACGGATCGAGGGGCTTGCGATCCCGCGGACCGACCGGGAAGTGATCTGGCCGCTGTTCTGGCGGTATCGTGGTCGGTTCTTTGCCGCGCACATCGAGTGCGGGGAGGGGCGCATCCGCTGGAGGGTGGATCAACCCCCCGAAGATTCGACCGCCCTCATGGAGGGCGCGGTGGCCGGACGGGTTGGCGCGTCTAATATATAACCAGCTAGTTCTTTCATGCGGCAATTCGCTCATTAATTCTTTGCGCGGGAGCAAATTGCATGAAGATTGGTTATGAATGATGCCGGAATTCGGTTAAATTTAAGTCGGTGTGGACAGGTGCGGGGGACGAACCGGGGTGGCTGTGGAGGCCGCAAGGCGTTGGAACCCGCGATCGAATAATAGACATTTCAGGGTTTTCACGCTAGAGTCCGGAAGGTCGCACAGGGGCGGCGCTCCCTCCCGCAGGGAGTAGACCATGAAAGATGAAATCACCGAAGCGAGCGGTCCACGTCTGATGCCGTGGGACTTTCAGCCGCGCGCCCTTCTTCGCGAAGCGGCGGGGTTGATCCACTGCGACGCCGCGGCGATGGGGGTGCTGGCGTCTCCGACGCCCGGTCTTGATGAGGTTCTTGCGTCGATCGACTGTGACGCCCGTTCAATCGCGCAGTGGTGCGGGGAGGGGGCGGCTGACGACACGCTGTTCAAGGCCGCTCGGTCGAGGGGCGCCGCCACCGGGAGCGCGCTCGAACAGGGGCGGCACTCCCCCACCGGCGGGGGACAGGCGCTGGTGGCGGCGGCGTCGCACTCTCTCCAGGGGAGGACGTGGTGGTGGCTGTCGATGGCGCGCCGCAGGGGAGGATTCACCGAAGCCGAGCAGCGCCTTGGCGAGGCACTGGTGCGCAAGTGGCGGACACGTCTTTGCCAGCCGAGCGAACCGGGGATCGGACGACTGATCCTGGGTCACGATGACCGCCTGATCGCGGCCGACCCGTGGACCGACGCCCGGCTGGTGACGGAACCGGCGCTCCTTGAGGGATTGCTCAGGCCGTTTCACGCAATGGTGCGTCAGCGCTGGCCGAACCTGACGGACGATGAACGACATGATGTGTTCATCGAGCTTGGGGGGCAGGTGTGCTGGATCGTGTTTCATCGCGCGCGGGGCGTCGATGCGCCGCAGGGGGCGTACTGGTACCTCGAGCTTCGTCCCAGCAGCGCCGAGGAGATGCTCGCGCAGGGCGTGGTGGAGGACGCACGCATCGGTCTGTCCTTGGCGTTCCTGCATGACCACTACCACGACACGCCGAGCCTGGCGCAGACGGCTGAGGTGGTCCACATCAGCCCGTTCCATTTCCACCGGCTCTTCACGCGCGAGGTCGGGCTGAGCCCCAAGCATTACCTTCAGCGCAAGCAGCTCCAGATGGCGCGTTGGCTGCTGCGGACCAGCCGGATGCCGGTGGGTGAGATCGCCTCACGGATCGGGTTCGCCAGCCACGGGCACTTCACCAGCACCTTCCACCGGATCGTCGGGGTCAGCCCGACGGAGTACCGGGAGAAGCACTGAGGGGGTTGGCGGGTAGCGGATGGCGGGTAGCTTTCGCACCCGCCTCGGCTGCCGAGGCGGTCCACCCCCCTACCGCCGCGCTTCCTTCGGAAACTCGACGCGGAACAGATGCTTTTCCCCGCGCAGGAACATCGTGCCGTCGACGACCGCGGGGGACGCCATGAAGCCTTCCTTGAAACGGTTCCTGGCCAGCAGCTTGAACTCCCGGCCGGGGGCGATGACGGCGACATCCCCACCCTGGCCGAAGAAGTAGATGCGATCGTCCACGTACACGGGCGAGGCCGAGTGCTGATCGCCGATGCGTTCGGTCCAGACCACTTCGCCGGTCTTCGCTTCGACGCAGCTCGCCACGCCGCCTTCGTGGATCATGTAGATCAGGTCACCAATCAGCAGCTTCGACGAACGCGCCGGGACGCGCTTGTCGAGCGTCCAGACGATGTCATCCAGCCCCAGCTCGCCCGTGCCGCCCAGGCGCACCGCCAGGAGACTCGGTTTGTTGTACCCGGTGTTGATGAAGGCCATGCCGTGCCCGACGAGCGGCCTGGGAACGTTGGAGAATCCGTCGAAGCGCAGCTTCCAGATCTCCGTCCCGTCGGAGGGATCGTAGGCCATCACGCCCTGGGCGCCGACGCTGATCATCTGCGTTCGCCCGCCGACCTCCGTGAAGAGCGGGGTGCAGTAGGCCTTGCGGATGTCCGGATCCATGTCGGAATAATCGATGGAGCGATCGGTCTTCCAGACGGTGTCGCCGGTGTGCTTGTTGAGGGCGATGACGTACTGAACATCCGCGCCGTCGACGTGGAAAATCAGCAGGTCGTTCCACAGGACGGGCGAAGACCCTGGCCCCATGAAGTGCTCGCACACCAGATCGCGCCGCGTCCAGAGCGTCCTGCCGGTGGCGGTGTCGAGGCACGCGGTTCCGTAGGCGCCGAAGTGAACGTACACGCGGCCTTCTTCGATGACGGGCGAGGGCGAGGCGTAGCTGTTGAGCGCGTTGGAGAACTGAGGGGTTTCGACGTCAAAGAGCTTGATGTCGTGGAGGATTTCGCCGGTCTCACGATGCACGGCCACGACGAACAGCTCCTGCCCTTCGGCCGTGGCGGTGGTCATCCAGACCTGATCGTTCCAGACCACGGGCGAGGACCAGCCGCGATCGTGGATGGGGGTCTTCCAGGTGACGTTGAGGTTCTCATTGAACTCCAGAGGCAGGCCGGAGGTCTGCGCGTGGCCGTCCTGGGTGGGGCCGCGGAAGTCGGGCCAGTTTTCGGCCGGCGCCTGGGGACAGACAAGACCCAGCAGAACGATCCAGAAAGCGATGTGCGGGCGCATGGTGAACTCCGTAACGAAAGTGATGGGCCCGGGAGACCGTCAAGGCCCGCGGATTCGTGGCTGGGGATTCTAGCCGGAACCAGGCGGTCGGTCAGGGCCCTGAGTTCAAGCTTTCACCCCTCCGCTGGCCAGACCGGTCATGAGGTAGCGCTGCATCAGGAGCGCGACGGCGACCGGGGGCAGGCTGGCCAGCACCCCTCCGGCGGTCATCAGACCCCAGTCGGTGAAGTGGCGGCCCTGGAACTCCGCCAGGGCGACCGGAAGGGTCTTGGCGCGGTAGGTGGAGGTGAGCGTCAGGGCGAAGAGGAACTCATCCCACGCCATGAGGAAGACGAAGATCGCCGCGGCGGCAAGCCCCGGCCCGACGAGCGGGAGGGCGATGCGGAGGAACGCGCCGAAGCGGGAGCATCCGTCGATGCGCGCCGCCTCCTCCAGCTCCATCGGCACGGTGCGGAAGTAGGCCTGCATGACCCAGAGGACGAAGGGCAGCGCGAAGGTGGTGTAGGCGAGGATCAGGCCGAGCAGGCGGTCATAGAGGCCAAGCTCCCGCACGGAGAGGTAGAGCGGGATGACGATGGCAATGCCCGGCAGCATCAGCAGCACCACCCCCCTGCCGGGGAACCATAAGCGGGCGAAGGCGTAGGCGCCGGGCACACCGATGAAGAGGGAGAGCGCCGTGGCCGCGCAGGCCGCGACCGTGCTGTTGACCATCGCGCGGACGAAGTCGACCCCGTAAGCCCCGGCGGTGGCGTCAAAGAGCTTTCGGTAGTTCGCAAGCGTCAGCGACTCCGGCCAGAGCGGCGCGGGCGAACGGAGCAGCGCCGCTGAGGGCTGCACGCTTGAGAGGATCAGCCACAGGAAGGGGGTAAGCGTGAGCACGGCGAACGCCGCCAGCCCGATCCACAGCACCCAGCGCGGAAAAATCTTGGGATTGCCCGTCGAACCTGCCATTGCGACACGAACTCCTCAATTGCTTTGAGCCTTCATTGACATCATCTGGAATGCTGCTTTCATGACAGGGTGTTCCAGACAAACTCTCTGGATCAGTGGGGCGGGCGTCTCGCCCGCCATCAGGCCGAAGGCCTGAAACCCGCCACCCCTTGCGGGATCTCTCGACTGGGAACTTGCGGCTTCGCCGCAATGGCGGGCGGGACGCCCGCCCCACTGATCAATCTCCTTATTCGTGTGTTCCTGCCTTTGTCCCTTCGTCCCTATTCCAATCCTAATCCCCCTTGAACCCGATCAGTCGGATGTACACCGCCACCAGGACCATGATCGCGGCGGTGATCAGCCAGCTCAGGGCCGCGCCGTAACCGACGTGAAAGTAGCGAAACGCCTCGCGATAGGCGTGGAACGCCAGGACGCTGGTGGCGTCAGCCGGTCCGCCGCCGGTTAACATGTAGATGATGTCGAAGACCTTGAAAGCGCCCATGGTGCGCAGGACGATGGCGACGAGGATGGCCGGACGAAGCTGGGGAAGCACGACGTGCCAGACCTTGCCCCAGCCGCCGGCGCCGTCGATGTCGGCCGCCTCGTAGTGCGAATCGGGGATCGGCTGAAGCCCGGCCAGGAGCAGGAGGGTCATGAAGGGGGTCATTTTCCAGACGTCGGCGAGGATCACCATGTGCATCGCCAGCCCGGGGCTGCCCAGCCAGATAATCGGGTCGTCCATCAGCCCCAGACGGGTGAGCACACTGTTGATCAGCCCGTGGTCGGGGTTGAGCATCCAGCGCCACATGAGGCCGTTGGTGATCGTCAGCACCGCCCAGGGAACCAGGAGCGTGGCGCGAAAAAGCCCCCGCCCCCGGAACGTCTCGTTGAGCAGCAGCGCCGCGACCAGGCCGAGGACGAGTTCCAGCGACACGGAGAGGACGGTGAAGTAGACAGTCCTGCCGAGCGCTTTCCAGAGTTCGGCGCTCTGGTGGGCCGCGATGTAGTTGTCCAGGCCGACGAACGTGCGTCCCAGGTGCGGCTGGGCCAGATCCCAGCGATGAAACGACAGCCAGAGCGACCCAAGCAAGGGCGCCAGCAGCACCAGCGCGATCAGCGTCAGCGAGGGCGCGACCATGAGCAGCCCCGCCCATGCCGTGGACTGGCCGGGTGCTTGTTTCCCGCTGTGCGTGGGTGAGGGTGGACCTGTCATGGCCAAGCCCGCCGGATCGCTACGAGGCATCCCGGACCAGTGCCCCAATTCGCTGGGCCGCGTCATCAAGGGCCTGGCGGGGCGTCTTTTCCTGGAGCAGGGCGCGATGAATCTCGGCCTGAAGGATGTCCGAGATGCGCGAGTAGTGAACCAGGGCCGGGCGGGCGACGGCCTCCTCAAGCTGGCGGCGGATCAGCTCCGCCTCGTCTCCCCCTGCGGAGGCCGCGTCAATGAGCACCTGACGCTGAATGGGCAGGTCTCTGCCGATGTCGTAAATCTGCTTCTGCACTTCCGGCCGCGTGAGGAACCTGAGCAGTTGGATCGCCTGCTCCCGCTTGGAGGTTGAAGCCATGATCGCCATCCCCTCCGGACCGAGGATCGAGGTCGTGTGGTCCGGCGCGGCGGTGGGCACGAGCGCCCGGCGGATGTCGGCCGCGGCCTGCTGCTGGTTGGCCGCCTCCTCTTTCGTCACCACGCCCTCCCAGTTGAACATCATGGCGGAGCGCCCGGAGAGGAAGTGATCGCGCACTTCGTTCTCGGTGAAGGTCATGGACGCGGGGTCCGCGGCCTTGTGCCTGTGCAGCAGATCCACCATCCATTCCAGCGCCCGCACGCCGCCGCTCTCGGTAAAGCGCGGGCGGCCCTGCTCATCGAACAATGGCGCGGGATCGATCGCGTGCGCGAGCAGCATCCAGTCGCAGATCAGGCCCTCGGCCTGCTTCCACGCCCAGACGGTTCCCCAGATCCTTCGGCCGTCCACCTCCCTGGTCAGGCGGATGGCGTACTCCGTGAACTGCTCGAAGTTCGCCGGCGGCGCGGTGATGCCGGCGGCCTGGAAGTGCGCCTGATTGTAGTAGAAGAACTTGGCATCGGTGTACATCGGCAGGCCGTAGAGGCGACCGCCAAAGCGCAGCGAATCGAGCATGCCGGGGAAGATGCCGGAGGTGTCAGCCTCGCTGAAGTCGCCCGATACGTCCGCGATCCACCCCGCGGAGGCGAACTGGGGAATCCAGATCGTATCGACCATCACCACGTCGAATCCGCCGGCGCCGGCGATCCCGGCGGTGGCGATCTTCTCGAATCGCGAAGCATAGGGGACAAGCGTCGGGCGAACGGTGATGCCCGTCTCCTCGAGAAACTGTGCGAGCAGGGGATTGGTGATGCGGGCCTCAAGTCCCCACATCACCACGAGGTCTTCGGTTTCGGTCTGTCCGCAGCCCGTGAGGGCAAGGAAACACGCGGCGATGAGAGGCGCAAGCGAACGAAACGGGCATAGGGGCATCGGAGTTCTCACGCGCGCAGGAGGAAGAGGAACGATCGCCTCACAACGCGGTCCAAGCTAGACCCCTGCGGCGCGGATGTCAATGCAATCGGGCGGGCGAAAGCGCCGGCACCCCAGGCGGCGCATCGGGTGCTCCAATGGTCCGGCACAGCCGGACCTGCGGGTGCTATGATGTCTCGCGGTCCGTTTCAGAAAGGTATAGCGCATGAGCATGACCGCCCCCGTCATTTCAGCAAGCCAGCAGAAGCAGTTCCAGGACGATGGCTACATCCTCCTCGAAAAGGTCATCGACGACCTGACGCTCGAACAGGTGCGCGACGCCTGCGCCCAGATGGTCGCCCGCATCGAAAAGCAGATGGATGAAGCCGGGACCGATGTCATCGGCATCAACCACCGCCACAAGCGCTACTTCAGCCACAGCGGCTGGTATAGCGACATCCCCGCGCTCAAGCAGTTCGTCTTCGGAGAAGTGATGGCCGAGGTCTGCCGCCGGACGATCGGGCCAAACGCCTATCTCTTCAACGAGATCTTCGTGGTCAAGGCGGCCGAGGTGGGCATGACCTTCGGGTGGCATCAGGATTCGGGATACATCCCCTACCCGCACACGCCCTATTTGACCTGCTGGTGCGCGCTCGACGACATGACGGAGGCCAATGGAACGGTCTACGTGCTGCCCTACGCCAAAGCCGGAACGCGCGAGCACGTCCCCCACACCCGCGAACCCGGCAGCAACGACCTGGTGGGCTACCACGGCGACGATCCCGGCATCCCCGTCATCGTCCCGGCCGGGAGCATGGCCGTGTTCTCGAGCACGTGCTTTCATCGTTCGGGGGCCAACACCACCAACCGCCCCCGCCGGGCGTACGTCGTCCAGTACGCCCCTGAGGTGATCCCCGACGAAACCGGCCAGGGCCATCGCGATCTGGCGGATCCGTTCCTCAAAGACGGCAGGATCGTGGCGTGAATAACAGGTGGGTGGCATGGGCAAGGCTCTGCTTGCCCGTGTGGATTGACCAACCTACCACGGGTTCGTCGCGTCCATGTCCCAGGCGTCCAGCCGCGTCACGCGCGCCGGGCCGCCTTCCGCGAACAGCCGCACGCCCAGGCTGTCCTCTCGCGTGGGGTAGATGTGCTGCGTGACGCATTGGCGGCCGTTGGCGAACACTTCCAGGATCGACCGATCCAGGAAAACACGCAGCCGAAGCGCCTCGCCTTCCTTCAACTCGAACGGCGCTTCCTGTCGCGTGACCACGGGGTTCTCCCCGCCGTGCATCACGAACGTGCGGTAGGTGATGGAACGGTCGAGCGAGGCGTTGGTGACATCGATCGCCAGCGTCTTCTTCGCGGGATCGACCTCGATCACCGTCCGCTCGCTCCCATCCGGCGAGCGCCGCACCTCCAGGCCGAAACGCTTGGCGCTGCCGGGGCTGCCGGGGCTGCCGGGGGCGAACTCGATCGACAACTCCATGCACTCGCCGCGCACGCCATCGATGTCGATCGCGCCGTCGGCCGGGACGACCAACCCGGTCTTCGCGCGGTGGTTCATGCGAAGCTGTTCAAGCTCCTTCACCGGCTCGATACGCAGCGCGCCATCCCCGCCCAATGACAACACGCGCGGCAGCGTCATTGTGCCGCTCCACCCGGCGCGATTGATCTGATCCATCGGCCGACCGTCGAGCACCCACGCCCACATGATCCGCCGGCCCTGATCGTCCAGCAGCGTCTCGGGCGCGAAGCACGTCCCGCCCGGCCAGTTCATCCTGCCGTGCGTTTCGGGGTAGAACTTCTCCCCATCCCACCGCCCCAGGTAATACCGGCAGCCGCGCTTGTGACTGATGCACAGGAGCATGTGCTTGTCGCCGAGCGGAAAGAAATCGGGACACGAAAGATCCTCGTCCGCTTCGACATCCTCCATTTCATGCGCGAGGAACTTGCCGATGAATCGCCACCGGTCGAGCGCTTTGCCCTTGAACAGCGTCGCCGGATTTCCGCCGAAGATCGCGTGATACTCATCGTTCTCGACCCACCCGTGGGGATCCCACGACTGGTACAGCCCGTGCTCCGGCTCGCCGGGCTTCGGGCTGGGGATGATCGGGTTGGAGGCGAGCTTTCGCCAGTCGATCAGTTCGTCGTCGCTGCTGGTGGCGATGCAGTTGCCCGCATCGACGCCGTGGTAAAGGATCGTCGCCTCACCCTTATTGTTGATGAATGCGTTGCCGCTGAAGATGCCGCGATCGACATCGCCCTCGGCCGGGACCAGTCCCGGCGGATGGAAGCGCCAGCGCAGCAGGTCCGCGCTCGAGGCGTGACCCCAGCAGTGGCCAAGCTCGTTCTGGAAGATGTAGAACAGGTGGTAGCGCCCCTTCCAGAAGATCGCGCCGTTGGGATCGAAGGGCATCGAATGCCCCTCCGGGGCGACGAAGTGATATCGCGGCCGATGACGGTCGGCCAGCAGCATCTCACGTTGAAGCCGTGCCGCGGCGATGCGATCGCCCGACGCCGAACGTGACAGCCACCGCCTCGCCTGCCCGGCTCGCGCCGCGACCAGGTAGCTCCCCTTGCCGTCGAGCACGAGCGCACCGTTCGCCACGTGCGCCCCGCCCACGAGCAGCGTCTCCGGAAAAGTCCCCGTGCGGTCGGTCACGCGGCCATCCTCGAATGTCCACCAACCCAGCGGCCCGGTGTCGGCGGCATCGCCGGGCATCAGCGCCGCGATCTGCGCGGCCGTGAGCGGGCGATCGTAGAGTCGCGCTTCCTCGATCCTCCCCGCCAGTCCCGCGCGATCACCCGATTCCAGGTGACGCAGCCCCATCACCACCACCGCGTCATCGCCGAAGGCCATCGCGTGATCGGTTGTGTAGTTTGCGTACGGTTTGCCCCCGCGATGCAGGCGAACCGCATCGCCCTCGTAAACGATCGCCACCATGACCGACTCATCCGGCCCGGCGGTTTCAACTGCGTACTGCCCCTGATCCTGTTGCGTGCGCTGGAAGTAGTTGCTCCCGGCCATCCAGACGCCCGGGCGCACCTCGCCGAAGACGATCGCGTCGAACCGGCCGTCCTGGTTGTCCAGCGTCAGCGCACTGCCGCCGCGCTGGGTGAGGTTTGCGAGCTTCACCCATGCGACGAGGGTCTTGTCGGTGATTGAGCCTTCCGCTCTCACGTTGTTGGTTGTGGCCATGGCTGCGAGCAGGCAGACCCCGATTATCAGGCCACGCATTGTCATCAGCTTCGGCATGGTGTGTCTCCTTCCCCGCGGTGAGCGTGAACATTCTACCATGCCCCCATGGCGCATGAGGATCAGCCATCCCATCCTGGCACGGCGCGGCTATGCCGACTCGCGGCCTGGTTCTACGCCGCGCTGACCCTCACGGCCGTGGGATGGATCTATCTCCGCACTGGTCACTGGATGCCAGCCTCAATCCACGAAGGCCGGCCGGTGCTCAGCCTCGCCCTGGGCGCGGCGGTCGGCCTGGCCGCAGTTGTCATCAGCGATCTGCTCACTCGCCGCTACGCACCGCTGCGCACTCTCGCGTGGGAGCTTCACCGCCTGCTCGGCCCGGTCGATCGCCCAAGCGCCTTTCTACTTGCCGCGTTCAGCTCCATCGGCGAGGAGCTTTTCTTCCGCGCCGCCATGCAGCCGGCCTTCGGCTATATCCCCACCAGCCTCATCTTCGGCCTGGTGCATATCGGCCCCAACCGGCGATTCCGCGCCTGGACGCTCTCGGCCGTACTCATGGGCTTTGCCTTCGGCGGGATCGTCGTGCTCACGGGCAATCTGCTGGGGGCGATCCTCGCACATTTTCTCATCAACTTCATCAACCTCCAGCGCATCGGGGCGATGGGGGGCACAGCGACACAAGCCCAGGGATGAGCGCGATATCCGGGGAGTGGGTGCCATGTCCGCCTAGGCGAGATTCGCCCTGGCGAACCCTCGTCCTCGTGGGCATGTGGCGCATGAACTCACCTTGGACTTGTGCGAAAGGCATTCCGCTCCCTGACGAACTTTCCGGGGGCGCGGCTCGCTGCGGGCGATCAACCATTTCCCAGTTCCCTGCTTCTGGCTTCGCACGCGGCCATGCCCTGGGCGATGATCTCGCGCATCCGGTGCTCCTCGAAGCAGGCGATGGCCCGCTCCGTTGTCCCGCCGGGGCTGGTGACCTTGCGGCGAAGCTCGGCCGCGGTATCAGGCGATTCGCCAAGCAGTCTGGCAGCGCCCAGGAGCGTCTGCGACACCAGCAGTCGCGCATGTTCTCCCACGCCCAGCTTCTCCGCCGCGGCCTGCATCGCTTCAGCCAGGTAAAAGACATACGCCGGCCCGGAGCCGGAGACGGCCGTTACGGCGTGAAGCTGGTCCTCGCTGACGCGCACGGCCTTGCCCGCGGCGCTGAACAGGCGCATCGCCAACTCATCATCGCCCGCCTGCGCGTGCCCGCCCAGGGCGATGCCCGCC